>JAJRVD010000036.1 GCA_024277375.1 Candidatus Omnitrophota bacterium
AAACCCATTTGCTGAAATTTTAGCTGCTCCTCCTTAAAAATAATCCGATGGTACAGCAGATTCTTCGACTCGGTCACTTCGTGCCCTCGCTCAGAATGACATATGTTGGGATAATTCTCTGCGGAGAACTGAACTATTACCGCTCAGAATGACCGGTGTTGGGCTGATTCTCTGCGGAGAACTGAACTATTACAATTTTCGCAACATCCTGAAAACAAACACTTACGACGATGCGCCAAGGTCTTGTTCTGCGTAGTGTTAGTAATTAAAATAGTTTGTAAGTTCTATGTTGACTTTTGACATGGCTTACTGTATAATCTAAGTATAGCGTAAGACTTTCAAAAAGTCAGAAATCATAGAACGAAGGAGATGGCCATGATAAACAGGAGATTCGGAAGAGCACCTCTATTGAAGGCGGTCAGCCTTTTCTTAGTACTGTCGTTTTCTCTTTACAACGTAAGTTTTGCCGTCACAGAGCCCGACATCGGCGCGCCTGCGGCAACCTAACTTACAGCGGAAGTAAAAGCGGTTTCAGCGGCGGACGTCGGTGTCGCTATTGACGTTGGGACGATCGAGTCCCGGTACACCGGTACAACCGATAAACTTATTATTCATATCCAGGACGCGCATTGTAACTTCGAAGCGCAAAGCAACATAAACAAAATACTCCAACAGCTTACCACTGAAAACGGTATCAATATGATCTCTCTCGAAGGTGCCGAGGGCGTTGTCGATACCGGCTGGTTTAAAGCGTTCCCGGACGCTGAGATACGCAAAGAAGTCGCGACATATTTCATGAAAAAAGGTGAGATCACCGGCGCGGAATTCTTCTCGATCACTACAGACTATGACGGTACAATGTTCGGCGCGGAGACAAGAAAGTACTACGTGAAGAACCTCAAGGCGTTTACTTCAGTGTATCCCTACAAAGAGGTGATCGAAAAATATTTCATCAACACAAAAGCTGTTTCTAATCAATTGAAATCCATAATGTATCCCCCGGACCTGAAGAAGCTGGATTCTAACATGCGAGCATTTGTCGCCAAAGATATGGAACTGAGCGATTATTCCGAATATCTTTATAAAACCGCCGTTAAGAACGGCGTTAAGCTTGATGATTGCGGGAACTTCAAAAAATTGATGGATACTCTGGATTATGAGAGAAAAATAGACTTTGATATCGTTGATTCGGAAAGAAGCCGATACATAGACACTCTTAGCAAAATACTCTCCAAAGAGGCTATGACCGAGCTGGTAGCTGAAAGTATAAGGTTCAAAAAAGGCCACATCAAAGCGGTAAAATTCTACACATACCTGCGGGAACTGGCTAAAGAGCACGATATCCCGATAGTACAGGAATATCCAAACTTATTTTATTATTATATTTACACCAAGCTGTACGAGGGTATCGAAAACCGGGACCTTTTCAAAGAGATCGATACGACTGAAAGACGGCTGAATAAGAAATTTTACAAGGATCCGCTCAACGAGAAGCTTGATAAATATTCTGAAATGGTCGAGATGTTCGTGAACCTTGTTAATATCGAGCTTACGAACGATGATTACGAGCTGTTCAATGCGTACTTTAATGAATTCACCCTCGATGACGTGATAGGTTTTCTGGGCAAGATGTGTGACAGGTACAATCTTAATTACGTTGTTGAAGGGATACCTCTTCAGATAAGCGATAATATCCCTAATATGATAGATTTTTATGAAGTCGCCATGAAACGCGACACGGCGTTGATCGACAACACGTTGGCACAACTCGATAAAGAGGGTAAGACTTCATGTGTGCTTCTCGCCGGTGGTTTTCATACAAAAGGGATGAAGACTATTCTTGAGGCGAAGGGTGTTTCTTACGTAGTGGTTACTCCTAAGATAACGAAAGATGTCGAGACTCCCTACATAAAGGTATTAACTAATCAAAGGACGTCCCTGGAAGATATAATCACCGAAAGCGCCGCTATGCCGAGCACTTCAGCCGCGCCGGCCAAAGAAACCGCGCAGGTCAAAGGCGGGTTTTTGTCACCATTTTTAAGGTTTGCGGGAAGTGTGGAGCTCTTGTTAGATCCCTCTGGTGAAGGCAGAAAATTATTAGACGAATTGTCTAAAGCCGCCAGCACAGAGAAGATGAAAATGGATTTCTTGGGTACCGCTGAATACACATTTAACGAAGCCATCAAGATGCTAACTGAGAAATGGATAGAAAAAACAAAATTAAGAATGCGAGATGATACACAGCTTGGAGAAGTTGAAATAAACAAACAATGGACAGGCTTTTTGACAGATGATAACCTTTGGAAGATGCTTCAGCGTGTATTTTTAACAAAATACAGTAAAGAATGTTTAAATATCGGAATAGAGGTATCCCAGGCCGTTAAAGAGCGTATAATCACAGCTTTTGCCGAGTTCAGAGAAGAGAACAGGTTGTCGGAAGGTTCGGAATCAACGAGAACTCCCGGGCAAGAGCAGGTTAGTTCTCATTATCAAGGTTCTCTTTCACCGGAAGAATCTGATGCTATGAATGAGGCGATAGCGGCGACGATAACTTCGCAGACTTCTGCGTTAAGGGAAAAAGCTCCTAACGGGGTTGATGGGACTTTTGTTATTTTAGAAGACGCGGTATATGATGTGAAGCTGGCGGAAGCGGTTGAGAAAATCACAGAAACTACAAATATAGATGGGATTAAAACGCCGGTAACCGAGAAAAATCGTCCCGTTATATTGAAAAAACTTCGCGACATTATATGTCATCCGGGTACTCGTGGAACAAGACTGGAGTACGAGAAAGGCATACGGTCTTTTGACAAAACTGAGTTTTTGGAAGGTGTGGACAAGTTTTACTATATCAGAAGATCTATATTTAATCAGCTTACGGTTCTAGAGAAAGAAACTTTTGCCAGACACGAATATCGGCATATACAGATCGCTTTAAATCAGGTTACCGAGGAAGAGATCGACGAGATCAAGAGTTTTGATAGTGAAGAGGATTATGTGAATCATAATAAGCAGTACGATGTGGGGCCGATCATGGCAAGGTTAGGAAGCATCTCACATATGGAAGCTATTCTTGTGAGTGATGTGGAGTATGGAGTAACTGCCAAGGAGTATATAGAAAGCGAAATGAAAATAATAGGAAGTCTACCGGAAAAAGTTGCAGCCTTGAGGGGATCGGCGCTTGAAGCGTGGATAAGGCAGCACTATGTAAAGAGGAATAATGCCGGTCGCATGCAGAAGGTTCTGACCGAACGGGATTACGCCGGATATGACGTTATCATTGTCAGTTCTTCTACACAGGATGAGGCAGATCACCAGCAAAAAATACTAGAGAAAGCATTTGAGGGTAGAAACACAAATAACAATGATATGAAAAACAAGGTTTGCATTCTGTCTGTTTTGGATGAGGCTGCAGGTGGCCAGATACCAGGTCAGCTGATCACCTGGAGAAGGGCTGTAGATAAATTTGCGATATGGGCAAAAGAGAAGGAGCTAGACGAGAGGAATAATGATCTCGACGTGCTTTTAAAAAGTGGGAAGGCAAAAGTGGCGATCTATCATAACGGTGGATTGGGGGAAAGGGCGTCTCCTGCTACACAAAAATTCGGAAATTCAAGAGGCGGTCAGCCTGTTCTTGGTGAGGTTGAAAATAATTTAAGAGAGAAGGTGGAACTTAATCTTATTTTGAGTGTAGTTCTGAATACGGCCCCCTTGGCCATTTCAAACGATGCTTCAATGTTAGATACTTTTTGGTCGAACCAGTTGGCCTTTGGGACGATATCCTATGAAAACGTGAAGAGAAGAAAAGGGTCTCACTTTGATAAGTTTGTCATAGGACTCCCGGATAGCCCTAAGAAAAAAGATCTGTTTGATTATGGTACAGGGATAGTATCTGAAACGGGAAGATTACTGAAGTTTATAAGCAACAAATCCTTAACGTTCAAAAACGACGATAATGCCTTTGTTGATAACCCGAATTTTGTCAACGAGCTAAGAGAATTAGAACAGGCTCCCCAGGCATTTTTTGATTTTGGGTCTTTTAGCATGAGCACGGAAATGCATTATGCGTTACTTGATTACTGGAAAAACACAAGAAAGCTATTTGAAGCAATAGATGATCCTGCAAATGTTCAGCATTTATCACCATACAAAAGGGATATTGATAAGGCTTTGGTCGTTATACTTGTTTCTTTGGTAAACGGATTGAGTAATGCGGATAAGCGTGTGCCTGAAGGGTTGCCGTCCGCGGAGGACCTTAAGGCGATGACGTATGATGAAGCGAAAGAGGCGATCCTTGACAGTGCGTATCACTCTATTGCCGATGCGATCATCGAGCCAAATGATGATTTTAAGGTTGCTTTTACGCTATTGCAAGCGGGAATAGATCTGCAAATAGATGCGTCGCGATATTTGTCTATAGCTAAGAAATTGTTAAGCCCGGTTACGGACGATATGGGAAAGTTAGAGAAAGATCAAATAGCGGCATTCAATAAGGCTATAGCCACTATTGATGCAGGAAGCTCGGCAGGCGAAAAAGTTAATATAACGGAAGGCAAAATAGTTGATGTGTTGGGTAAATTAGCAAACAACAACTTTTTTGCTAAACAAGTTGGTATTAGAGCATCTTTGGAAAAGACGTACAATAATCTGTCTAAGGATAAGAATACTGGCGAGTGGAAAGCAAATGAAGATTCTAGGCGTTATGTGTATGATGCTGTAGATTTTTTACTTATTAATCATGAATCACTGTTCTCTAATTATGATAGCGCTCTTGGGAGTATAGATCTGGGTCAAGGCGCTCATTGGTTCGCCTACAAAAGATTGCTTGATATGGGTAATGAAAAGTTTATCATGCTCTCGGATATTGTGGGGTACAACCAGGAGATCAAACCCGATGGCACTTTGGAGTCACAATCGCCAGCGACGGTAGAAGATAAAATGAGAGCTGAAGATGCCAGACGTATGAGAGGTATTACAAATAATCGTTTCGCAGAATTTTTAATCGATGGAAAGCGCGTTGTCCTTACCTATGAACAGGTTAAGAATGGATGGGAAGATGCGGACCTTGATATACGAATAAAGGGTTCCGTTGTTAGAGGTAATACTGTTCTTTTGCCGGGATCTAAGATAATTAACAGCGTTGTAAATAACTCACAAGGGAAAATAGTTGCACTTAACTCCTATATCGAGGAGGCTACCGCACCAGAGATAATTGCGGGAAATAGCATTATTCTCGGAGCGATAGATAACAAAACTGTCAGGGCCGAGAAAGAAATAGTTGCTGATGCTTTTCGTCCCCAGATGACGGACGACTTTTCAGATCCGAGGTTTCCGGATGGACAAACTAGAATGAGAGCTCCTGCAGGTTATGACCCTAAAGGGAAGGAAGAAAATGATAAAACTCGTTTTGGTGATAACAGATTTTCTTTTAAAGAGATCCGGGACTTTCCTTGCGATAGGACAAAAAATGACAAGATAGAACATGCTGTTAGAGTTAATGCTTTTGTGCACATTTTGGCGCAACAGCAGTTAAAAGAGAGTGGATTACAAATCTTGTCGCCAGAGGAACGATTGACTATATGGGCTAAGGCACATATAAGCGGGGTTCTTGCTGATTTTAATAATGCGGAACTCTACACTAAAGCATTTTCTGCTTTAGGCTCGGTGAGTGCAGACCTGACGCCACCTACAGCGAAAGAAATGCGAGAGGCTATCGCTTATATGCAGCTTGTTTTGCACTTAAGGTCTCACTATACACCTCAGTCGTATGCTGAAGAATTTAATATATCGTTGGACGATGCCGAGAGAGAAGTTTATGGCGTTATAGCGAATGCTGTGATAGAGAGATATGCTAGAAGGAAAGCCAATGTAGATGAAATTAAGGAGAAAGCTGTTGATGCGAAGAAAAACTTGAAATCTTGGATGACGAAAGCAAAATATGCCGATTACCATGAAGTTTTGAAGGAAATTGTCGAGGTGGCGCAAGAATATAAAGCCATACAAGATGAACTTTTCGATAGTTTTTATAAGGTTGTTAAGTTTGGTACCGGCGGAAGGCGAGGTAAAGTTGGTGTGGGGCCGAATAGAATAAACCCTTATATGACGGCTTTAACTACACAGGGACATTGTGATTATCTAATAGCCAAGCTTGCCGGGCAGGGAATAGAAGGTGATGACGCGAAAGAACTAATGAGCAAAAGGGGAGTTGTAGCAGCCTATGATGTGAGAGCATTTACCAGATATTTCCCCGAGACCATAGAGATGAAGTTGCTCAAGGAGATCATAGATATGCATTGTCCTGCCATGCAAAATTTTACTTCCAGAAAGATGGCCGAGATCGATGGTACAGTTTATGCGGGAAATGGCATTAAATATTATTTCCCGGGGGTAACCTATGATGATAACAGTGAAGTAAAGGATGATGGAACACGTTCCACGCCGTGGTTATCGTTTGCAACGGCTAATATACACAATATTCTGGGAGATTATGATGACCCTCGTGCTTTAGGTGGAACCGTTAAAAGTTCTAGTCATAACCTTCCTGACAATAATGGCGACAAATTTTATGAGGAAGACGGAGGACAGGCGCCACCGGCGGAATCGCAGCTTATGACGATAAAGGGTGCTGCCGCTAAGCAGATCAACTATTTCCCCGGAGGTATAGACGCGGCAAGGAACGAAGGTCTTATAGTGGAGTTAAGTGGCGAAGATCTTGAGGCTATCGACTTGGCATATGTTGATGCGGTAATTGCAGAATTAGAAGATCAGCATGATCCTACTTCGTGGGGTGATGATAAAGTAGAAATAGCTTTTCATGCACTCAATGGAACGGGTGATACCAATTTACTGCCTGTTTTAAAGAAAGCTGGATTTCAGGTAGAGACGTCGACCAAGGATAAACATGATTCTACTTTTCCTGAAGCGTATGAACACCGTCCAAATCCGGAAGTAGATAAATCATTTGATGCCGCAATAAGGATCGCTATTGAGAAAGATATAGAAAGACTGTTTGCGGATCTGAATCTTAGCGCGGTTGCTATAGCTGCTGATGGAGAAATAATACCCCGCTCAATTATTCATGCGAAATTAAAAGCGCCAAAAGAGCTTGATAAATCTGTCCGTAAAATGAGGGTTAAGGTGCCTAACAACGTTAGCATAGATGCTGTAAAGCAAGCATTATTGAAAATGCAGGTAGCATACATAACAGACCCGGATTCTGATCGATTGGGCCTGGCTGTTAAAAAAATCACTATTAATGTTGACAGGACTATTGATGTGGAATGGGTAACAGCGAATGATAATGATGAGTCGGGCATTATTCTCTTTCGATATCAAATGAAGAAACGTTTTGAGCAAATGAAGAAGGATAAAGTATATGTCTTCGTTACGACTGTTGTATCCAATAAGTTGGAAGAGACGATCATAAAAGATATGGCAACAAAATATGGATTGAATGTAGTTACGCTTCGTCATCCGGTTGGGTTTAAGTTTACGGGTGAAGTGATGACCAATATTAAAAACGGGATGCCATCTGGTATAGTCGGACGTATGATGGAGGATATATCCGTTAATTTGAACGCGATGTTGCCACAATTCCTGAATCTTGCCGAAGCCGTTAGTGCTAATAAAGGCAAGGAGGATGCAGATAAAACGGTAGAATTTGTTATGAGTTTCGAGGAAGGTGAAGGCGGTGTTATAGGCGGAAAGGGTAGCGTAGATAAGGACTCCGGCGTTGTGGGTCTGGCAGTTGCCAATCTTGCTTCGGAAATGAGGCAGCAAGACCGCACGGTGTACGAGTATTTGCAGGAAACTTACAGGGAGTTTGGATATACAAAAGCTTATCTGGAACCGATAGTTCTTGATGGGACTGACGGTCAGGATAAGATCGGTTATGTTGTTGATCAGTTCAAGAAAAACCCGCCTAAAAATTTGACGCTTTTAACGGGCCAAAAGATCGGCCTCAAAAAGGGTACAGATTACAATAGGTACAACGCGGCAGTTCCGATAGGAACAGAAGAAGAAGCTCTTAATCTGATAGTGATGACATTAGACGACGTTACGCTTGCCGATGGTAGCGTAGCCAGCGGCATTGAAGTATTAATAAGGGCGTCCGGCACAGAACCGAAAGTAAAGATATGGGTGAATGTTCCGTCGGAGAAAGTTCATGATTTGTCTGATTCGGTAGCTCTTGGGCGTCAAAGGCTGGTCAATGAACTTAACAGGAACGTATTGGATTCTATGTTGCTTGCGTCTTATGGGATGATTAAAACTAAATACGAAGATCCTATCCCAGCCGCGAGTGACATTTCTGGTCAGCTTCAACTTTTAAGGCTGGATTTCAACGTGGCATTAAGCAAAAAATTAATCAATTATTTTCCAATGGTAACCAGGATAAAAGAAAGAGCAATTGATGTGATTGCAGGACGGAAAGATCTAGTTTTATCGATAAACAAATTCAGCGACCCGAAAGAGAATACTGATCTAAAAGCTTTAGAATCCGCTAGTTTGATCAGGGACTCTTTTGTGATCAATCTTACGTATCAACTTAAGGATATAATTAAAGCAAAAGGAACTCCTACCCCTGATGATCTTCGCGTAATCGTTGTTCAGGCAATGTTATTGTTTAAGGCAGACGAGGGGATGAAGATAGCTAAATCCATATTTAAGGAACTCAACGTAACTCTTCCTGCAAATTTTGATGACCTTGTAAAAGGCCTAATTAGAAATGAAGTAGCGCAAGAGGTCAAGTCGGGAGTGCTGCGCCGACGAACACGAACTCCCGGGTACCATGCGATAGGGGCGGTTAACCGTATGCGGCAATCGTCCGCAGAAAGAGCATATCTCGAGGAGATATTAGATATGGTCGTTAATGATAGAGGGATTACGAAAAATGAAGCGTTGGGGAATAAAGGTTGGTATAATGGCGATAACTATGTTTACCAGCTATTGGCAAAAACCGAGAATCAACGGCCGGCATATCTAAAGAGGATTACCCAAGAGTCGTATCGCAATAATCTGAGAAATATTCTGAGGCGAGCCATGCTTGGTACGCATTATAACGGCCTGGACTCTCCGGAAACTGACGGATATTTAATAGCGGTTTGGAGATTATATGATGAAGTCCTAGCGGGTAAAAAACTCCGTCAAAAAGTGTTGTTAAAGCTTGGTGTTGATGGGTATACTTGGGGAGAACTTTTAAAGGATTCATCTATATTAAATACTCTCGGTTTGCGCACGCCGCTAGAAAAAGCCAAATTTGTTATAGAAAATTTATCATTTTCTCAAAAGCACAAGTTTCAGGAAAAGTATTTGGAAGAGATAGGTGTGGAGCGTGCCGTATTCGCAAAGTCTGGTGCTGCTTACAAATCGTTTGCAGACTGGGCAATTAAAAAGCTGTTAGACAGTAGTGATGTGAACAGGTTGGGCGTTGTGTCAGAAAGATGGATAATCGCGGGACAGATCCTGCCATGGGAAGATAATGACTATTCTATTCCTGCCGAGACGCTAGAATATATGGAAGAGGCCTTCGGGAGAAAGCATATATATCAAAATGGACTTGGAGAAGGTATTACAAGCAAACAACTTTCATCGGCACAGACTTTATCTGCGCAGATACATAATTTCACTGAAACCGTTGTTGCTTTAAGGGAAACTACAGCTTATGTCGGAGTTTCGCGCGACGTGACGCCAGAGGAGCTCATACATGCTCTTGAAACGGGTGATACGAGTGTGTTTAACAAGGTAGTTCTTAATCGCGGAGACAAGCTTACCGTTCCGGCTTTTATGCCGCATGCATATGACATAGCGACCGTAATAGAAACTAAAGATATTTCGTCCCGGTTTGATCCTTTGGAAACTAAGTCGTTTAGTGACACGATAAAGTGGGAAAGTTATTCGCCGGAGAGAAAAGAAGACGCTGAGGAAATTCGCTCCAGGGCACTTGCCGCTAGAGAAGCGGGGAAAATGGACGAATTTAATGCTGCTCTTGATGAGTTGATCGAGAAAGGATATATCCGTTCTCGAGAAAAGAAAAAAGATGTACTTACGATGCCACAGGATGAATTGCGAGCTATTATTGACAGTATAGATGAAAAAGGATATCTCAAAAAGACAGATTATGAGG
>JAJRVD010000037.1 GCA_024277375.1 Candidatus Omnitrophota bacterium
ATCGAACATCACTATTGCCGAGCGATACCCTAACTTATCGTTAGGTCCTTCAAAGATAGAAACTACCGTGAAAAACGAGTGTATTAACACCATCGCGAGGGATATAACCGGACCTACCGCCCAACCCCATCCCTGCGGAGAAAAGTTGAGTGCCCGCGGCATCGTTATTCCTATAAACCTTTGCATCGCTTCTGCCGCTACCTGTAGCCCCGTGTTTTTGTAGACCCACACGGCCCATAATCCAAAATTACCGTTCAATAACGCCATAGCAATAGCCTGTACCGGGATATAGACCGTCCACCAGATCAGTGTTATCATCTTTGCCAATCTAAAAAGAAGAGGAAAAACAGCACTGGCCAAAGTAGCCGTAAGGAAGTTCATCGCGCCTGAAACACCTTTTCTTTCGAGCAATTCAAACACTCGGCCCTGACCCATAACCTGTAATAAGCCTATTATGTAACCTTTATTCCAACGCGACGTCTGCAGAGCCCTGGTCTCAAAGGTTAGTGACGTTGCCGCACCCGGATCTTCTGTAGTAAGAGCATAGAAATTAGGTACGTTGAACCCATTCCACCAGAGAACAAGACCAAGCTCGTAATCCTCGGCAACCTGCATCTCATCCCACGCGCCGACGCTTATGAGTTTGTTCTTCCTACCATATTCTTTTTCAACATAATCCAGATAACTCCATCTATTTTCTTTCACTACTCCATCTATTGCTTCTTTCGTTACTGATATCACATCGAAATCCCTTAGTTCATCCCATATAACTTCCTCTATAGGCTCTGTACAAAACCATCCGGTCGTACCGCCAAGAGGTTTAAATGTATCCTGCGCGGCATGAAACCCGTCCCATCCCATCGTATACCAACTCGAATATTCACCTCTGAAGAATGCGCCGGTAACCCATGGTGTATGTGACAACGCGTTTCTGTCTTGAGATAAGCGCCCCTGACCGTTTTTCGGCATATTTATTTGGTCGAACTTACCCAAAAGAAGTCTCCTTATGAACGTATCCTCATCGATCTTCCCTTTTATATAATCCGTGGTAAACTCTCCGTATTCAGGGGTATTAGCGATCGAAACATATAAGCTTATCAATTTGCTGAGTTCATCTTTTTGTTCCTGCCTGAGCTCAAGCTTACGAATTATTTCGAGTATTTCGAAACGTGACAACCCCTCCAGGTCTTTCTCTGTAAAAGTTATAGTTCCGTTCAGTTTCTTTATCTTCCTCCAGATAAGAGACGGCGAAGCAATGATCCGACCTTCCTTCTCAATAAGCTCTAAAAGAAGCTTGATATCGTTTTTAGCAAAATATTTAAGATGTCTTTTTAATATCGCCCCCCTCTTGAAATTAAACCGGTTTACGACCCTCTTATCCTTCTCGTTGAACGACTCCGTATAAGAATCTGAAGCTTTCTCAACGATCTTACTGTAATCATCGACCCTTTTTTCGATATTGCCTGAGGTGGAAACCACACCCTTACTGAGCTCCGGCATCAGTAACGTACGGCCAAGCCTCCGAGCTTCAGCTACACCTTCAATAACACCGGTTATCTTTTTAAGGACCATAAGATTATCCGGGATGTCTTCCGCGTCAAATATCAAACCGTAGGCACCATCAGTCGTGTCAGGTTTAAGAGCAAATGTATTAGCGCCCGGCTTTGTATATGCCTGGCCCTTTTCTCTTGCCGGGGCAGGAGCTATCTCACAAAACTCCTTATCGGGAATAACGTTTTGCGCCTGAAGACGTTCAATCAACTGGGTCGTTTTATAATCCCAGGCTTCACCCGCTACGATTATTTTTAACCGCTTGAACGGATATCTAAAATTGCTTAACTCTTTAACAAGATCTCTCACCTGTACTTCAGCCCCCATAACAACAACTACCCAATTCTCGACCTTAGGCATAAAATCATACATCCTGACTAGACGTTCCTCATTCGGATTTCTTTTGATGAAATCCATAATCCTTTTTTTGCCAATTCCCTTAAGAAGGGCTGGATGCTTTTGGACATCCCATATTTTGAATGTTTCCGGATCCAATCCATATTCGACCAGAAGATCATTAAACCCTTTACCCGACATTTTATTAAGAAGTTGCTTTTTATCCAGATTGTTGAACGTACTATCGATCTCCCGTTGTATCTCTTCTGAAGTCATGCCGGGCGTAATGTTGTATACGCTTCCTGAAGGGATAGCTCCGCGCCCGAACATCTTTTGATACTTCATTCTTTTTCTTAATCCGACCCTTTCATCAAGTATCGCCTCGACAGTTTTTCTCGTAACACCTCCGACGTCATTAACAGCGGCATTAACCTCCGCTATCGTCACAAGCTCCTCTTCGGTAAACCTGTTCAGATACGTGTTCTTAAAACGTTCCGTCGCTTTGTCGATCTCATCAGCGTTGTCATCTCGATACCGTTTATAGGCATCTAGATATTCCTTATGTTCCTTTTTCTCCTCTTTCCCTTCCCCCGGCTTGAATTCTTTATTATTCTCTCCAAAAAGTTTCGCTTCCTCAACAATACCCTTAAACCTGTCCCGGGCTATCGCGGCAATAACGATATGAAAAAGCGAATGGAAGAATATTGCGCCTAAGGCCAACCCCAGGAATGTCCCCGCCACGGCCCCAAACACCTTAACAAGCGTTACCTTAAAGATAAGCGGTATACCAAACACTACAAGTCCGGTAGAGAGCATCTTACTCGCGTTCCACGCGAAATATCTCCATGTAACCTTCTTCTCGCCTTCATATTTTTTGGCTTTTTGCCCCAGAAAATAGTAAAAATACTTCAGGCAGAAAAGCGCGACACTGCCAAGAACAATATACCCCGCAAACTGCAATGCTATGGTCGACAGATTTTCAATCGCTACATGTTTAACTAATGTTAAAGACTCCGGCCCCATCACCCATCTTTTGAAAACTTCCCTAAAAGCTGCCCACGCGACAACACCGGTAAATATCCCTTTCGCGGCACCTTTCACAGAAACCCTTCTTCCCATAAATATCGCCTTGCCGAATCTAACGGCATGCCTGACAAAGAAATATAACGCTATTCCACCTGCCGCCGCGAATAATACAGGTACCCCGAGATAAGCAATATTTTGAGGCAACAGCGCTGCCGATAAAGCCTGCAAAACGTTCGCGATACCAAACTGGTTCGTGTACATATATCTCCATGCGCCCAGCTCTCCGGTGCCTACCAGATGAAACAACTGGGCGGCAGCCCATAGACCAAAAACACACGTCCAGTAACCAATACTGCCCAGCACTCCTCCTACCCAGAAAACAACACGAATTTTAGTTAAACTGAGAACTGGTTTAAGATACTTCAAGGGTGTAGAGTCAAACCACCTACGACCTATCTTTGTGTCTCTGTTGGATACAAACCCCGACAGCTTGCTACCTAAGGCAGCTTGTATATCATTGGCACTCACTGGAGCGCTGCTACTAATTTCTTTCCGGTTATCTTCCGCGATACGTACACCTTCCCGCGCCTCAACAAGAAAACGCCATATATCCAATACTTCAAGTGACTTGCCCTCGAAAGTTAAAAGATCCGTCTCTTTCATCCTGAAAATACTTCTCATGTCAATGGCAGGTTCAAAAAGAACCGCTTTTTTGGTAACCGTATCCCTCCAAGATATTGCCAGATTGTCAAAGAAAAAGATCGCCATCCAAACAGCCGCGACATAACCGTATACCGGCAATACCCCCAAAGCTGGTGTCAGTATACTTGCCGCATAAATGTACATTGATGACACTATCCCGCCTATTATCAAAGGCCGTACATAATCATATTTTCCAATAGCGTTTATTGACGTTTCTGACCGCGCAACAAGCTCATCTATCTGAACAATAGCAAAATCCAGGATATCTTTAAATGCAGGGGTCTGAAATATCCTCTCACTTTGTTCCTTTTCAAACTCTTCATCAATTTCCTTATCGTGGATATCCTTATTGTACACTTTTTCCTCTTCACTTCTGCGATACCGCCACAGTTCTCCCACCTGACGCATAAGTTCATCATCGTCCCTTATATCCGTAAGCATCTTCCTGGCTGCCTTCGGCTTGCCCTCTTGCATTAATGCCAATTTCTGATTCTTGACAAAAGCCCCTATGTTGCTTAATCGCATCATATGCCTGATAAACGGACTTAGCGCGTACCCTAATATCAGCAGAAAACTAATGCCTGTTCCTGAGGCCTGAAGAGACAGCCCCAAAACAGCCACCGCTATATAATGCGCGACAGCAACGAAAAAACTTCCTCCGGCAAAACGAAAAACTTTGAATTTATTTAAATAATTGTGATCATGAAACAGTAGCGATGCCATAAAAGCGTACGGTACGTAAAAAACAAGACCTCCCCATCCTAGCAGGTTAAAACCGCCTAAAGTGACTATCATAAAAGTTACGGCTCGACTTGCGTTACTAACATTAAAACGCGGCGTCTTGGCGGGATCAAAAAAGTCCCAAGTCTCTTCCCTTCGAAGCCGCGGGACAAATATCTCTTTATCTTCGATCTTCGTGCCCCTGTCCCTGAAATCAAGGTCGAGGTATTTGGTCCATTCTTCTATGTCGCCAATTGCGGCATTTAATTTGCTGATAAGTGGGATTTCCACATTAACCCGCATCACCTTTGAAGCATCAAAATCCGCGGTAATTTTGCACTGGATCTTCTTTTTTAGCACTCCCTCTGTGTTAGCGAAGAACTTTTTCTCATACGTCCCACCGTTTTTGTCAACAAATGTAACTACAATTTCGACGTTTTTCGGTATTTGGTATTGCTCCGGTAGCTTCCATGCCAGATCATATGGTGTGCCACTTAAGTCACGCGGCTTATGCGTCCTATCGGTAAGATCGAGGGACACCTCACCTTGCAGAATATCCTCATCTTCTTTTTTAACGTCTTCACTCCTTTTTACTTCTTCCTTCTCTTCTTTTTTATCTTCTGTTTTCTTCTTTTGTTCCTCATCGTCATCGTCTTTACCTCGTCCAGCTACAGCAACTTTCCACATACGATACTTATATCTGACCCATTTCCACCCATACGCTAAAAGAGACAGCAAAATCGGGATGATACCTATGATAGCGTATATGGAAGGTACTACCCATATCGGAGGAGCTTCATCCTTAAGTTCAAATCTTACCTCAAGCAATATCACCTTGGACGCGTCAAAATCAGAGGTAGTTGCGCATTGGGTCGTTATATCTATCTTTCCAACCTTATCAGTTTTTATTTTTTCATCATACATCCCGCCCTTTACGTCAATAAACGTAACTACAACTTCCACGTCTTCTTTCTCATATTGTTTCGGCATATGCCACTCTACCTTATATGGCTGACCCCTCGCGTCTATCGGTTTATATTTACCGTCGGTAAGGTCGTAGTACAGGACACCTTCCGGAATACCCTCAAACCCTACGCGCTCTTCTTTTACCATATCAAGAGGCGCGACAGCATCTTCTATGGCATTCTTTATAGTAAGCTCTATTTCTTCTTTAGACTCTCCGTCCGGCACGACATCTACCGTTTCGATCCTTGTTCTTCTAAAATCAAAATCTTCTAATATCCCTTTGTCTTTCCTGTATATTTCAAAAGAAACCACTTTCTTCGAGTCAAAATTGTCATTCTTCTCAACGATCTGATATCGATAATCTTTTGAGGCCGGAACAAATCGTATGCGATGCCATGCTTTATCTTTAAGCTCTTTATCCAACCCGTCAAGATCTCCGGTTCCTTCTATCTCTACTTCCAGCGTAATAGCGTTACCCTTAATGTCTATAGCGGTAACATATACCGGTGTCTCGCCGTCCACTCTGGACCTTGTAAGAAAGATCAATTCACGGTTTGTCATGTCAACTACACCATCTATTCCTTCTTTGGAGCTATCTTTTATGACAATATCACTAAACTGCTCCGCGTTCATTTGTATTAAGTTGTCGGTGGCAGCATCAGTTGCGGGTCGTGAAGTATAAAAAGAAGGCCTGAAAAGCCTATATACCGCGTTAAGCCCCGCAACTTCGAACATAGTCAAAAGACCGTTCTCAACGTGCCTGATGTTGGCAAAATGCTCCCATGGGTCTTTTCTTCCTGTTCTTCCTTGTTTGTCTATATTTTTGTTCGTAAATTCCCTATATGAGAGTTCCTGAAAAGCACGGAATCTTGCCTCGATAAATCTTCCCCATCTTACGGAAGTTGCCATGTAGTCGGTCACTTCACCTCCGGCGGCCAGTTCCTCCTCGGCCTTTCTATGCGCCCGTATCATATTATCAGACTCTGACCATATTTTGTCTTCAAGCATCTTAGTTACCGGACGATTATAATCCTTGTATAGACGCCCTCCCTCATGCTCTTCAAAATCATTGCGCGTAGCGTCGCTAATACGATCCATGAACTCGCCTTCTATTTTGCCGGCGCTATCTACCCCGGAAGCACCGGTCTTACTGAACAAACAGCCAAGGTTTCCCAAGATCTGCCAGGCCTGCTGGATCAATGTTTCACCGCCCTGCTGATGTTTACCTTTAAGTTCAAATTTACCTATAAGCTCTATCCCCTCTCTGTAGTCACGAAACTCCGGGTTTGCTCCATTCTTCCTTTCCTTGCTTTCAATTGTCGTGTCGATCTCGTTAAATATTTTATTACCTTCTTCCGTCAGCTTACCGGTCGCTCTGCCTGTACCGGTCTTGACCGCTAACTTGTTAAATCCGGCGACAACACCATCAAACCTCATAAATATACGGCCTCTGTCCAAGTATCGGCCCTGAGCATGAAGAGGGATAAACAGAGTGCTTACAACGATCTCTTTAGTCTTCTTATCAATGTCTCTCGATATGATCAGCGCACCTGAATCCCCGTAATAACACTCTTTACTTACACGCTTATCGCGTTCAGTAATTGTCAATATACGTCCTATTTGCATGGTCGGCACACCAACTATTTTGGGTTGATTAACAAGGAGAATGTCACCCTTGATTTCGTAAATAAACTCTCTATCCGGTTTATTTTCTGTCTCAGGCAGATAATTATCTATTCTTTGTGTTTTGTCTTTTGGTTTCGGGTAAAGATCGGTTTCTCTTATCTTTCTAACGTGAATATCATTTTCTGTATCTCCTACATAATACATATGCTTGGTGAATTTTGCTCTTCCCAGCCAGTCTTCCCTTACTAGACGATCTTTCGTATCATACAAAAATCTTCGTATCAAAACGTCTTTGCCGATTTTAGAGCCGTCTTTATTCAACCTTACATTCGTGACCAATCCATATGGAAAGTTTGGAGCTTTGCGTAAGGCCACCGATATCTCTCCATTACGGAGGTCATGCGTATATATTCTGTCACTCTCATAGGCAAATCTCTTTATCGGTTTGGCGCTCCTGTTCTTGATAGGGTCAACTCCTCGATCAAATTCCATAACGACTTTACCGGGAGCGCTTGGCAAAGACACAAAGGTATGGCCTCTCATATACGAGAGAACTTCATCAATACCCTTATACCGTGTATATATACCGTGTTCCTCATGTATCACGTTTGCCAGAACGGTCCCTTCTATGGGCTTGCCGAATTTATCTACGTCAAGCGTCGCGCTATGCGTTATATCATCCGCGTTTATAACGTTTTTTCCGTCGACAGTACCGGTAACTATCCGGAGCATCTGAACAACCCGGTTAACAACGCGTCCGACCTTTATTTCCTTTATTCCATCCACCCGGGCGTCGGTAGGCACCATGTACACAATTTTTCCTTCAGCAGGATCCTGACGGTAGTAATAGTTGTATGTTTTTTTCGATTCTTGCGGAAAAATAGCCCTAAGCTTGTTCTCCGGATCGATCTTCGCCTCGCCCTCCCATTCCTCATAAACAGTAACTTCACCGCGCCTGTCGATCTCGCCAACATAATACTTGTAGGGTTCCTCGGATGATTTCATGTATATCTTGTGAATACCATCGTTATACGAATGAAAATACCATTCTTTCTGGAGCCCCACTATCTCCTCTGGAGAAGGCAGTTTTTTCGGATCAATATTCATATCCTTGTTATTATCGGAAGCTTCTGCAAATGTCTTTATCTCTTTCGACTGGTCCAGCTGAAATTTGCCAAGCTGCATTAAAGCTCCGGGTGTTCCATATGCACCGTCGACGTCCATATAGCCTACATAGAAAACACCGCGGATTCTTTCCGAATACCCTTTCCCCACCGGAATGGTATAAATATATTTCATCCCGTCTTTACCTAAGACAGAGATATATTGCTCCAGGACCTCGAAATCTTCCATGTTTATATTGAGATCCTTATCCAGGGCAAAAGTAACCTTTTTGTTGAGTATCGCCTTGCCCAAAGGATCTTTTTCAAATAACATATAACGGTCTTCCCCAGTTTCAGGATCCAGCGTTAAAACCAGGATCTGTTCGCCTTCCCTTGTGTAATATGCTTCTTCATCGATATCAACACGACCGTTCCTGACATAATATGTCTTCTTCCAATCAAACTTATCTTTAATGTCCCGGCTTTTAGAAGTGTTACTTATTGTTGCATCGCCTTTTTCTTTGCCCGGACCTCTATACTTATATTTTTTCCAGATATCCTCCAGGGAATCCTTCCTTAATACGTTAACTACGTATGCAATTATGTAACTCTCCTTAACTTCTGTTTCAGGTTTAATGTTTCCGTTTTTACCGTAATAAACATTAGATTTTTCCGCGTGATATGCTTTATTGAAAACGTACTCGCTGTAAGTCAAGGTTTCCCTTCTGATCGATGTTTCTTTTGTCTCGCCAAGGCGTCTCTTTTTAACTTCTATCACAACTGTTTTTATCAAACCTTTGGAATTGCCCTTGTCATAATAGTCGTAGGTATAATCCGTCAGCAGGTCGAACTCCTCAACTTTCCCGTCAACAAAGGACTGGCTCCTACCCACTTCTCTTTTATTTGTTGGCGCGGGCTCTCCCTCTATCAGATGTGTTTCGTCGGCCACATAGAAACTACCATCCGCATATTGCGCGTTATATCCCGACCATTGATCTTTGCCGGTTACTTCATCATACGTGATGATCGATCTCAAAATATTCTGCTTCTCAGGAATAGCCTTACCCTTCTGGTCACAATAAGTTTTTATCTCAACGGCTCTTGTCGGCCGCCCCTGACTGTCCGGTTTTGAAAGCGAGATAATACTTGTATATTCCATTATGCCGTCTATTTTAACTTTAGACTCTATGGTTTTAAGGCTAATAGGGCGCCTGGATATTCCTTCGCCTACGTAGTTATACTCATAGGTCACACTCTCATGCCGTACTGCACCAGTTTCGGTTATTGTGGTCTCTGTTTTTTTCTTGGGAGCCGGCCCACCGTTGATCTCAAACTTCTTATAAGATTCATACACGTCCCCATTCGCGAAGGTACTTTCCCCAATGCTATACCAGTTGTCTTTCCCGGTTGAATCATATTTTATTACGGCTTTAGATGTATCCTGCTTCGGGGTACCATCCAGATGCGTCAATACTTTAGTGTGGTCATCTTTGTCGCGATAGGTTTTAACCGTTTCGGCAAGTGTAGGCCTGTTTTTGCTGTCCCATTTCGTGTACGTAATAACGCTCTGGTGCCCTTTCTTACCCTCTATTACCACATCGGTTATTACCGCCTTTGGCCTGCTATCTTCATGATATTCATATTTAACGGTTTCTGTTGTTTTTCGGCCATCGATGGCAATAGAATATTCTACCTTACTCTCCGGCGCGGGAATCCCCTCTTTCATGCCCATAACCGCGGCTTCACCAACATTTGCGTAACCGCCATCTTCGGTTTTTACTATTTCTGAATGCGTACGATATTCGCTCCCGTCGGTGCTTTCAGAATAAATTCCGATCCATTCTTCATTCTCTTTGCCGTAGTTCTTTATAACCGATATTGACGTCGTTACTTTACCGGTAGGATATCCGACTTTATCTAAAAATTCTTTTACTTCTGCAACTTTTACCGGGTTTCCCTCGCCGTCATGTTTTGTGAACGTGTAAGTACTCCTGAAGCGGGGTATGTTATTTATCGTAACGGTAACTATTCTCTGTGTGATCCTGTTGCCCTCGTCATAACTTTTCGATTCGATCTTGGTAGTCATATCGCTTGTCCTGGGATCCCAGATCGCGCTCTTAACCCCCTTCTCTAAACCGTTATTGTCATACGTAAAGTTGTGACGCTCGCTATATATTGGTCCGTTATGCTTTGCATCCACGAAATCACGATCTTGATCTGCCTGCGCGGTGGCGCTGGGTGTTTTGTATCCGAGAATCTTGTCTCCCTTGCGGGACAACGTGCCGATAAACCCATGGCTCGAGTTAACACGACCGTCTTCAAAAAAGCTTACCCATGTCTTATAAACACTCCTATCGTTGAGTCCTACAACCTTATCGTCAAACGTTGACGCTTCCTGTCCCAGCGATACCACTGTCCGGTCGTTCTTATCCCTATATATGTGTGATACACCTATCTCTATCCGGGTCTCGTCCCTTGTGGGTTTAACCGCATGCCTTACGACGCGAGATGCTACCATCTTCTTCGCGGCACTCTGACGGTCCTTTGTAAATTCGTCATACCGAGTTGGCCCTGTTATCCCTTTAGTAAATACATCTTTCACTGGCAGACCGGGAAGAAGAGCACTCACGGTTTGTGGAGTATCATAGATCACAGGCCGTTCATACCATGCTATCAATATTCTGTTGTCCATATTAGCAAGACCTGTTTCGGTGTCAACCGTAACGCCTTCGACCTCTTCTATCAAATATTTCGATTTTTTAGAAACGTGATTGTACTTAAGCACGTATATAACGCCACCGGTTTTGGCGTCTATCACGTACTGTAATGAGGGCTTTTTGAGATTGTCGTATCCAAAATATTTTATAACGTCCTCTTGGCCGGTAACCGTTCCGGGAATAAACACCGTCCTAATTTCGCCGTTCTCCATAGTTACTCGTTTATATCCGGCATCTTTCTCAAATATAATGCCTTCCACCTGTCTCAAAGTATGGCCGGCCATCCTGGTTTTCGGGTCATATGGAGCTACAAAAGTTTCGTTTTTCGCTTCATCCCGTACGTACTGTACTGTCGGGTTCTCCCAATTATCGTACCCGAAATATCTGATGACTGTTTCTTTCCCACTTGCAAGACCATCAGAGTCGACTGTTATCCCCGTTACCTGCCTCAAAGTATGGCCGGCTTGCATCATTTTAGCGTCATATGGTGAGGCGTATATATTGCCGGTCGCGTCCTCAATTGAATACTGCACTGTTGGATTATCCGTGTCATCATACGCGAATAGCTTAACCAAATTTTCCGCGCCTGTTATAGTACCATCACTATTCAGTTCTACCCCTTCGACCTGCTTTAAGGTATGCCCCGCTTTTTGTTCTTCAGCGTCATACTTGGCGGCGTATATCCCCTCTTTGCCTATCTCTCGGGAATACTGCCACGTTGGGTTATAGACATTGTCATAAGCAAAGACCTTTACAACGTTTTCCCTGGATACGTCAACAATGCCGCCGGCGACATCAACACCAGTAACTTCTTTAACAACAGGCCCGATAAATCCTTTTTCGGCATCAAGTATGATACTGGTGGAGATCATACCTCTTATCTTCTCATTCGGATGAAATTCAGTGTTCAACACATAAAGTAAATTTCCTACCCTGCCCATCTTTGAGATTATAATTGGTATACCAATTGTCTCACCACCAGCGATTGTAACGTTAATTACCTCTTTTATGGATTCCTGCTGATTCTCCGCTTTAGCGACAAAGATCCTTCCGGCAAGCCCTTTTGACAGGCCCGCTCTTTTGAGTATTTCTTTATCGGCAACATAAGAAGTATAAATCTCGTCGGTTTTGGCATCCCAAGCAAAATTGGCAAAAGTCGTAAACGCGCTTGGTTCACCCTTCGCCTTGCGGTCTATTTCCAACAAAGATTCTTTTTCAGGGTTAAAACCCGCTTCAGCGTCATACAGAAAAGCTCTATGCGCTACCTGGCTTTCACCTACGGTTTCATACCCTATACCCATATACTTACCATCCGGGCCTTTCTCAAAAACAAAAATGTTCTCCGTCTCAAAATCCAGGTTCTTGATAATAATAACGGTACCTGTTGATACATCTTGTCCATCTACGCCTTTTTTAATCTTTTCTCCCACAAGAATCACGCGTCTGTTGTCTATGTCCACCGTGGCTTTTTCTATGACATCTATTACTTTTGAAGCCGCGGTCTCATCTCCCATGCCTGGGTAACGCCGGCCTTTAGATTTGCTCCATTCGACGTAACCTATATTCACAAAATCTCTAATATTTCCAATATCCTCAGGCGGTCCTACCGGGCTTTTCAAGGTCATGCCAAAATGTCTGTCAGCCTCACCGTTTATTGATATCACTTCCCATTGTTTTTTGTGCTTATTCCATTTAAGTACCGCGTCAGGTTGAACGTATCTGCTTCCCCTGTGAGCGCGCTCGGTTGTTTCGCTGAAAATAGTGATCATTTTCCTGTTAGTGTCATAGTAATATGACGCTTCTTTTCCGCTGGTTAGATCATATTGACAGTATATGGTATTGACCACTCGTCCTGTTTCGATCTCAATAAGTTCGATCTTTACCGGTTTATTAGCGAATTCACCGGCAAGTTCCGGATCATATGTCGGTCTCATGTAGAACTTATATACCGTCTTCAGCTCTTCCAGCCTCTCCGGAGACACAACCGGAAAGCCGTACAAAAACTGTTCTTCCTCTTCTTGCGCTTTTACTTTCTTTCCGGGTTGCTTTACTTTCGGTGCCTTTTTATGTTGTACTTTTATTCTGAGGGCCCTTAAGTTGTTCTTCAGATCGGTTTCGGCCATGTAGTACGCTTTCGCTTTGCTTATATAATCGGCCAATCGTTCCGCGTAAATTTGGCCGGATCCTTTCAGGGAATCAGCATTGATCAATCCGTTGTGATACAACTCTTGGTCTTTTTCGTACTTTTTCACGGCAGCGTCTAATATGACTGCCGATTCCGCCATAGCCGTATGTGAACGAATAAGCGCGGCATAAAGCACGTACATATCATGTCTTTTTTTCTTAAGCCTTTCTTTTAGTTCTACCTCGGCTATTTGTCTGTCATACAAATTGAGTTCCGACCTCAGAGCCCCATCGGAATCGTATAGCTTAAGGTACATACCAACTACAGCTTCATAATCATTCGTAAATGAATTAAACTGTACACCTGCTTTCAGAAAGAAGCTTTTTTCTTCTTCTTGCCTTGCTTTTTTCTCGGCAACTTTTCTTCTGGCTGTCTTTACGTCGGCGCTCCCTGACAATGGAACCAATCCCGGAAGACTCGGCATCTCTGAGGTCAAAGAAAAATCAACCATCTTATCCAAAAAGCCATCAGGAAGAGGGTCGCCATTCGCGGCGCTTATCATTTCTACTTCCGCCATGGCACTCTTAACTTCACCTTCAGCAACCTTAAGTTCCGTCTCGAGATTGTTAACTATACCTCTAACTAAACCTCTATCCCTTTCTTCAAGCTGCAAATATTTTACAAGCTCTGTCACTACCTGCTCTTCGTCTACCTTGGTCTTAGCTCTTTGGGCCGCTATCTTCTTGATCAGCCGGGCAAGCCGTAGTTTGGCTATCGCCTCGCCAAGCCGGGCTTCGGCATCCGCGCGCGCGGCCTCTTCTTTTGACAACCCTCCGGACTCTACATTCCTTATTACTCTGCGTCCGGCCGCGCGGGAAGACCCTGTCACCGGCACAAGTAAGGTTGCCTCAGCTCTCACTTTGTCAGACCAGGGATCAAGTTCGAACCCGGAGTCCATTCCGGGATACCCGTTCCTTCTGTATAGCCGCTGAGTATATGTTTCTTCTTTCGCCTTTGCTTCCGCTTCAAGTTCCTCAACGGATTTCAAACGTTCATCTTGTTTCGCGGCAACTTTTTCTCTCCTCACCCGCAGCATTGCCGCGCCTGTCGCTTTTTGTTTTAACTCTTCGTAGCTATCGCGCGCGTTTCTGTATGCTGTCTCTTTTCGATACAATACCTTCTCGGCATCGACTAGATCACTTTTTCTAATTTCTCCTTTTTGGAATTTTCCCCTGAGATCTTTGACTTTTTCTCCGTACGCGTCAAAATCTTTTTTCGCTAAGGCAAAATTGTGTTTCGCGATATTAACTTTCTCGAGTATCACTTTTCTGTATTTTCTGTCGATCGCGTCCATCCTTTGTGCCTGCTTACCGGTAAGTAGCGCCTGTCCAAAATAAAATGTCTCTCCTTCTTGTCTATGCCGGTAACCACTATAGTCCCTGTAAATGGACGTGAATATCAATACGCCGGCAAGGTATGGATTTATCGCGCCGGCTCCCCATAAATACGCCGCATAACCGGCTGTCGCGGTTCCCTGCCATTTGAGAGGCACCGGAAGCCCCGGAACAACGCTGTTATTGATCAAGTCATACCCTATAGAAAGATTTACCTGATCTCCGCTCTTTTTTACGGCTTTTGCCATTTCCTCAAACCTTGCCTGCTCAATGGAATATATGTCCGAAATTTTGGTAAGATTGTAATGCCCTCCTAATCTGACTTTACCGTTAGCTGAGATAAACGCGGCCCCTGTTTTAATATCAATCACCGCAAACCACTTCTTATTTGCGTTATACTCGATCCTGTAGAATTTGCCGTTAATATTTACCAAGTCATATCCCTCTTTATGTTTTACAACCGAAATCCTTTCTCCGTCTTCGTCAAAAACCTCAAGTTTATATTTTTTGCTTCGGCGAAATACACCTTTCTTCCCGTCTTCGATCGCCCTTACGGTATATACTTCTCCCCATACATCTTTATTTTGCGGGCCCGGGTCTTGCTGGTCTTCATCAATTACTACCGCCTTTCTAAGTTCTTCAGTAGCCCTGGCGTGATCTTTTGCGTCCTTTTCCAACACACTTCTTGGACTTCGGCTCATCCCTATCGAGTCTAAGAGATCTATCCAGCTTGATATTACTGCCTGCTGTGACCAAATAAGATCTGTTTTACGCCATTCTAACGCGGCAGCCTTTTCCGATTCGTCAGGCGCTCCTATAGCGTCTTTTGACTCTTCTTTAGCGAGAGCCAGAGTTTCTTCCGCCAATCTATGTCTATTGATCGCGATCCGCAAAGCCTCATTCTTATCTTGGATCTCTTCGGTCATCTTCTTCTCAGCTAGACTATAATTCACTCCCGCGCTAACGGCGCCAAGATAAGCATATTCGCCTTTATGTTCCAATGCCGGGTCATAAAGCGCGAATGACAGCGTCGGCTTCACTATCCACTTCTCACTTTCACCAAACTCTTTCATCGGGATCACACGTGATATCATGTACATCACATTTAACTGCACATCAAAATCACGGCTTGCGAAATTTTCACCGCGTTTTATCGCCTCGTCCACATTGAGAGACCCGCCCTTCAGGTTCATCATTACGGCAAAATCAACTAAATTCAGTTTATTCAAGTTTGCGAGATCCGTTATATTTCTACCGGCATCATCACCAAAAGCCATATCCATCATATTATTCAACTCGCCATCCAGATCACGTCCTTGCAGTTCGCTTGGCTCAATACCCCAATGCCTTAACTCAACTTCGGCGTTTTCAAAAGCCATTTTGGCTTTTCCTGAATAAGTGGTCGCTTTATCCAACATTTCCCCGGCTCTGTCACGCACTGCCCTCGTATCTTTATTTGGATTGTCGGAATAGCTTACTTCCTTTCTGGCAAAGTCCTGTTGATATTCTTCCACTATACTTTTTGACTTTTCCTGAATCTCTTTCCTCGCGAGATAAATCGTTACTGCTTTGTACTTGTTGTTAGCGATATTCCTCAATGTTTCCTTATATTCTCTTTCTTTCAGATACGCGTTACTTATCGCCGCTTTTTCTTCTTTGGTTTTGGCCCTTGAGAGACTTAACTGTACCGTCCCTTCCTCTGTTTCTCTGACGAAATCATAACTGGCGCTTAACCCCAAACTCCACTTGAGACGCTTAGGAACCTGTTTCCACGCCTTCTCTAATTCCGCGGCGGCTTTTCTCTCTAATATCTCAGGATAGCTATCTTTTTTAACCTGTCGGGCCTTATCCTTTGCTACAACCTCTTCACCTGAGACCTCTTTCTTTACCTGATTTCTGAACTTTTCAGACATTTTTATTTTCGTTCCGGGCGCGAGATCAAGCTCTTTCGCTATCATCTCTTCCAGGCTGGCTTTTTCACGCAACAAATCGTTTATATGCTGCCGCTCGGGAGTTATATCCTCCTGAACCTTCACAGGTTCTACCGGCATTGTAGAGACAGACAAAGACGCGTTCCCGGCAGCCATCTCATCCAAAAGCAGTATAACATCGGCTTCCTCATACCCCTCTGCTCGTGCGTTATTCTTCAGATAACGTACGAACTGTAGCGGTGTGTTTATCGGCTTGGTCGACTTGTCTATCACGTCTTTAAGATTAGTTTTAGACAATGACATTTTCCTAGTTATAAAGAAATGTGAGTTCAATAAACGTTTCTTATAAGCCTTCGCGCTTTCCGATTCTTTTGTGGGTACTTCCTTTACAAGCGCCGTAACACTTCGTTTGTCATAATTACCGTCCGACGCGTTCGCTTTGAGATAATCGACAAGGTCTGTTGCTGTTTTAACAGGTTCCGTCTTAACCTCGGTCTCTTGTATGAATTCTTCCAGATCACCTTCAGCAACCTCAAGAAGATTTGCTTTAAAACCGCTTACATCTTCCCTCTTGTCAAAGGCAAAGGACTCAACAAGACTATTAACATCTTTCTTCGAATAGCCATTCTCTTTTGACGCGTTATCACGTAAATGCTTTATAATATCCAGCGGTGTTTTTATGCCTTCCTCTTTTGATAGATCTATTTTTTCTATAAACACTTTAAGACCGTTCTTGCCGGTCGCGTTATTTTTAAAAATTCCCAAGAGAGCTTCGGTGTCACTCTCCTCATACACCACAGCATCTTTACCGGCGCGCCTGGAAAGCTTATCCATCAGTTTTGATATAGGCTCCATCGGCATATACCCCATCTGATCACTAAAATATTTATCCGGCCATACTTGCTCCAACTGTTTAAATACATTTGTCTCCTCGTCTTCCTGCGCCATTGGATCCGGAACGTATTCAAGATCTTCTCCATAGATACGGTAGAGTGCCTCCGCATCGAATGTAATACTGCCAAGAGAGGTGACCTTCTTGGTTTTCTTCGCCCCCTTGATCCTGTATTTCCGTTTCAACTCCCTTCCTTTATTGGTATGCATCGCTCTTCTCGCGAGCGGCAGGGAATCAAGTTCGGCTACATTTTCTCCGTCAACTGCGGCTTGCCCCTGAGCGATATCTTCTAAAAGATCATTCAAAGCAATGTATCTATTCAAAAGTTTCGTGAAATTTACATCCGCAACAGCAACTTCTTCGTCCAACATGGCCACCAGAAGATCTATGTCAGATTGCGCGATATCCGCTTTCTGACGATGCGACGAAGTCATATAATAACGAGCGGCAACTTTCACCGACCATTTTGATTGTTTTACAAACGCGCTTCCTATCCTATGCTCCTTATATGCCAGATACATTGCCATACCAAAATCTCCTTCATTCGCCATCGAAAATTCTCTACCCCACTTTTCAGCGGCATATGCTTCAAGTTCCGGGGTAAGCGCTTCCACTCTACCCATGATATCCTCAATATAAATATACCCGGCGGATCCACGAGGAATATCTCCGTTCCATTGATCTTCCAAATCAGCGGCATATGCCGCTAAATACCATAGCCTGTCCGCCACCCAATCCGGAACGTTCTTACCTGTAAGAATATCCAGGATCAGTATCTCTTCGGATTCATCTATGATCCCGTCCCCGTTAGCATCCGCTTCTTCTATACCAAACAGATTTAATAAAGATTCATTCGTTCCGAGTCTTATCAGATTTATCAGGAATTCTTCCGCGCTAAGACGTTCCGTCCCGGGTTGAAATCCCTCGGCATTGTTCCTCATATCATCGGTTATAACAAAATCATCCTCAGTCCCGGACAATATGGCCTGCGCGGCATCTATATTACCAAGGATGATCACGTTATTAAGAAAATCCACTACCGTCGGATCACCATAATCCGCGGCATTCAGGTCTATCCAGATCTTCCCCTCATCATCTATATCGGCCATGAACGCCCAACCTAACAACGCCTCTTGTGCCTGACTGTTATCCAGTATATCCGCGAATTTTTCGTTATATTGTTCGCTTTCCGGATCTATGTACGCTAAAAACCTCTGAAACTCATCGGAATCATAAATAGTCTCAAGGTTCTCAACCCACTGGTCGAACAACATGGGATCGTTGTCGCCTCTGTTAATATACAAAACACCGTCTACCTCATACAGACTCAACGCCATCCAATCTAACATTCCCGCGGCACCTTTGTAGGACCCGCTGAAAATAAAATCACGGAGCTCTTCGTTATCCTCGAACGCCGTGATGATCTCTCCGAATGCCTCGTCAAAAACGGATACTTCTACAGATTGATCTATCGTGTCTGCTTCTATATACCACTTATCCGGATCTTCTCCGTTCTCTTCATTTCCCCTGCGCATACGGCCCGCCGCGTAATATATCATATTAAAGATGATACTTACATCGCGTTCGTCGTCGGCATTTTGCAAAGCGTCATAAATATTAGGCTGTTCCGTAAGCACACCAAAAGCTTCATCAAATGTCACAAGTGTCATATCCCCGGCATCCGGATCATCTCCTGATCTTACATACCACAGGCCATCATCGCCCTTGTACATTCTGCCCGCAACAAAATAGATCTCCGCGTAAAGCGCCATTACATCGGCCTCCGTACTTACGTTCATTATCGCCTCGGATATATTAGGCTGATCCATAAGCGCGCCGAACGCTTCATCAAATTCATCCAATGTCAACGCGGACGCTGTCGGGTCATCTGACGCTCTTACGTACCATACTCCGCCCACTTTATACATACGTGCCGCGGTGAAATATATCGCGTTATATACCGCTTTTACTTCCGCGTCCGTCTGAGCCGCGTCCAGTGCCGCCGCTATATTTGTCGCGCCTGTTAACTCGCCGAACGCTTCATCAAATTCATCCAATGTCAACGCGGACGCTGCCGGGTCATCTGACGCTCTTACGTACCATACTCCGCCCACTTTATACATACGTGCCGCGGTGAAATATATCGCGTTATATACCGCGGTCATTTCAGCATCGGTATCAGCCTCAATCAACGCTGTCGCGATGTTTTCATGTTCCAACAGTTCAGAAAACGCCGCGGATAATTGAGCCGGGGTTAACGGTTCGGCTCCGGGATCATCCATGGACCTTACATACCATTTTTCGTCAGGCCCCTGATACATCCTCATTTGCACAAACTGTACCATCCTCCAATAGCCGTCTTCTCCATATTCCACGTTCAGTGCCGCTCTAGCCTCCGAAGTCAATCCGTCAACAGCCTCCCGCACAAAATCCTCCGCCGCGTCCCTGCGCTCTACAAGTAACTCCTCGGACAATTCGTCCGTTCCCGCAGCTAGCGGGACTTCCACCTTATCGATCGGACTCAATTCGGCGCCAACACGAAAGTCCGCTTTCTGAACCGAGGCTTTTTCCTCTTCTTTCGGTGCTTGTTTTTTTGATGAAGTTCTCTTTAGTCTGGGCCCTTCGGCAGGCGCACCCTTTTCAGGATCCACCTGGGTTGTTTCCGCTTCCGACAAATCTATCTTACTTTTAACTGCCTGTCCCGAGTCAGTACCGGGACTTACTCCGTCGGCAGCTTTCCACGCTCTATATGCCGCCGCGTGATCGTTCTGTTTTATATAGCGTTCGCTAACCAACAAAAGATATTCGGATGCTTCTTCTTTCTCTTTCTCAGACGCGCTTCCGGACCATTCTTCTACCTGTTCGGACGACAACGCTATGAGTTTACGATACTCCACAAGAACACGGGTCGCCAGATCGAGCTCTACCTGTGCCGTTTTAAACAATTCTTCATTCGTCAGGAGATACATTCTTTGCCTCTGCGTCTCTACCTTTTCTTTGTCACTCATTGAACTGTATCGTTTTATTCGTTTGTTATAAGCTCTTACTCTTTTTTTATAAATTTCAACATCCGCGGTTATCTCTTCGTCTGCCCATCCCGCTTCTTTCATGGCGACACGGATCATTAACGCTTTAATTTCCTTTACTATGTCTTCCTTTGTATCGCATTTTTGCAGCGGGATATTTGGCAACTGTGCCCTGAAAGCCCCTACGATTACGTATGCCTGCTTTTTTACCTCTTCCGGTTTCATCCGCGCTTTAGCTTTCAGTTCCTCCCTCTTCACCTCTATTTGCTTTCTTACATTCTCAATCTTCACCTTCTCTTCATTGCGCAATGAATTATTTTTAGCCAAGGCTCTTTCCGCGACACTAAGATCATTATCCGCCGCGTCATACTTTTTCTTCTGGTAATACATCAAAGCTTCCGCGTAAAAATAATTGAATATCTTTTCTTATGCAGCCCCCCTTTCTTCTTCTGAAAAACCGGAATATCCCCCGGATATCGCCGCGATCATATTGGTATACTTAATAGTAAGATCGACTTTTTCTTTTCTCCCTTCGCTGGTCTTCGCGCGTAACTCGTCTATTTTCAGTTTTTGTTCGCTGCGCAATTTATTGTTTTTCGACAACGCTCTTTCAGCCGTTCCGAGTGCCTTATCCGCGATATCATGTTTTTTCTTCTGAAAATACCTTAAGGCCTCATTATAAAAGTAGTCAAATATCTCTTTCTCTTCGATTTCCCTGAAAAAAGCGTTCTTCTGTCTTACCGCTTCAAGCTTTGTCAGGTATTCGGAGGAACGCTCAGCATTTTTTGTATAATCTCTCGTCAACTCAAAAGCTTTTAGACTTACCGCGAAATATGGATATTTTTTCTTTTCTATTGCTTTTCTTTGTTCCTTGTACTCCGGATAACCCCCCGCTCCATAAACGGTAATATGGCTTACATCCTTAAGGTATGATTTATATTGCTCTTTAAGCTCTGCCCAATTCCTGATAAGATACGGGTATTTTTTGGATATCATGGACTCTATTTCGGCCTCTAATTCTTCTTTAGCGGCATGTTCGTATGGCGAGATCGCGTATAGGTCTTCTTCGAAAAGTATAGTGAAATGCTTCTGCATATTTTCCCATGCACCCACGCCGGTATAATAGATACTGATCGACTCTTGTGCTTTTTTAATATATTCATCCATTTTCGCGCTGGTAGCCGCGTCCAGCTTGCCCTGATATCCCACTTCGGCTCTTTCAACATACTCTTTTGTAAACAGCATCGCCCATCGATTAAATCTTAAATTCGGATATTTTTCCCTTAAAATAGCTTTTTTCTTTTCGTCGGCTTCGGCTTTCTTTCGCGAATACTCGCCGTGATTACCGATGTAACTATATGGAGAAACTCCACCAACCACACTCAAGTCCTTCTTTACGGCTTTGTCAAGTTTGGACCAGTTAAATATAAGGTCAGGGTATTTCTCTTTGAATTTGTCCAGCACTTTAACCTGTATGGCCCGTAAAAGCTCTTCTTTGCTGGAATAGTCCTTAGGATCAATGGAATACAATTCATAACGAAAAGCATCCTCAAGGCTAACCTCTTCCGTGATCGCTTCTGCTTTCTCCAATTGTTTTTGTTCTTGATATTCCGCTTCTTTTTTATCCGCTTCGGTGAGAATTTTTAAGGCTTCTTCGTTATCTTTCTGCAAATCGTCAAGCACCCTCTTAGCGTATCTTCGCGCGTCAGCGAAGTTGTTATTCATTAAAGCACTCTTAGCCTTGTCAAGATACCCCTCGGCTTCTTCAACGATCCGCTTTTCATGTTCCGCCAGCGCGTCTTTGACCCTTCGTTGTCGTTCTTCCTCTGCCAATCTATACACGCCTCTTTGACGAGTAATTACTGTTGCAGGCTCCTCAAATTTCCCCTTAACTACAGTTGTTACTGCCGGTTTTTCTTCTTTAGCCGCTTTTTGCTTTGCGGCAGCGGTTGCTTTTCGTTCTTGCTCGCGCTTAAAAACAGGTGACGCTTCTGTCTTTTCTACACTTCTCTCAATGAGCACAAAGAGAGTAGTTTTACCCAAAAACCCGTCTTCCTTCAAACCATGGTCTCTTTGAAAACCCCGCAGTGCCGCGTCAGTACCCGCGTCAAACGTTCCATATTTCTTCGGCCCCGCATGAACAGCATGCTTATATCCAAGTTCTTCCAATGCCAGCTGTAACGTTGCAACATATTCGCCTTCGGCTCCTACACCTATAAACCCTTTCTCGCTTTCGGAGACAGCGTCTATTAACGCACCCAACGCGTTTACTCTATAACTTGAATGGACCTTAACCCTTCCGCGCGCTTCTTTTAAGTTTTTCGAGTGTGGTGTTACCCATATTACTTTTTTAGTTTTCTTTTGCTTTGCGCCAGCAAGCTCTTCTTTCTCTTTCATTCCTTCTTCAATTTGTTCATATGGCGCTTTATATTCTTTTATCGCCGCTTCAATCGTATCGGTACCCGCCCTGCCATCGTCTTTTAACCCATTTTTACGTTGTAGTTCTTTGACCGCGTTTATTGTTTTTGAACCATAATTTCCGCCTTTATATCCTTCTTTGTCTTCAAGATATCCGAGTTTCTGTAATATTATCTGCAGGATGCTTGTTTCCCCCCTCAAGGCCGTACCCTTTGCCAGCATACCTTCAATGTCAGCTATACGCTGCAATTTTGGCAGCTCATTCTTTATGAACTCTTCTACTTCCTGCGGCGGCGGAGTTCCACCGGCTAAACCTCCACCAGGTAGCGGACCACCCATTATCCCGCCGATCTCATCGTCTGCTCCAATTTCTTCTTCCAATAAAGCTTCTTCCTCTGTTATCGGTTTGATCTCCGCATCACTTGGAATGGCGTCAGCTTTTTCGTCCTCTTTCTTCTCGTCAACCTCTTCCGTGTCCACTGCTACCGCTTTAGCCACAACCGAACGGACCTCTTTAGTCTTGATGCCCAACTCCAATTCATCAAACACTCCTTTGACATTCCTCTCCAAAGCTTTAACTCCGGCCATATTCGATAACTCCATTTGCTCGGGAATATACGAATAGAAATCCGCGAACTCAGCCTCTCCTGTCATGGCTGCCTTAAAAACACTGGCGGGGGCATACATAGAACTAGCGGCCATAGATGTTACGCCGGAGGTTGCCAAAATAACACCACTCATACCTTGTGAAGTTTCTTGCGATATGGGTTGCCCTATTACTTTTTCGATAAATACGCTATGTTTTTCTATCAACAGCACTATCAACATCGACACAAAAACTACAAGCGGAAACCAGGTCTTATTTAAGGTAAAAACCGCCCATAACGATACCATATACATTATCATCATCCTGGAGTTCGGGATCAGTGACAATAAAAAGGTTTCTTTATAGCTTTGCTTCACTTTTCTCGCGTACCCTGACAATGCTCCACCTCTGATAAATTGCGTCACGATAGTGCCGATGCCTACGGCCGCCAATAATATCTTTGCGGTATATATTACGATCGTGGCTCCTGAACCAACTCCTAATAAGTGTGTAGCCAGCGCCAAGACCCCGGCTGCGGCAACTCCGGCAAACCTGCCAATATGGGAAGGAAGAGCTACCTCAGAAAATCCGTCTCGAGTTTTTCGCCCAAAAACAGCGGAAGCTAATATAGAGGTCATGACCGCCAATAACGCCAGAGACGTAGTTAAGAGAGATCCTGCCCCCAATTGAACCGAAACCAAAATACCTATGGATATGACAAGTGTCCGGGCAAAAGCTCTAACACCGGTTCTAAAAGCCGTCGGCCTTACATCTTTAACAGAGTCCATTTTCGACTGGTATATTCTCGCCAGAATAAGGTTCTACAAAAAAGCAAGATATGTAGACATTAACGCCGCGGACAACACCGGTATATTAGCCACAACAAGTGTAGGATGCGCGATAGATACCAGTAATGCCGCTCCTCCTATGTACACCGCGGGACCGGCCAGAAACCTTAAAAGCGTCATCCCTACCCATTTCACGATATCTGTATCATATCTTTCCCCGGGTCTTCCAACTCCCGCTACATGCCGCGCTATTGTAGTTTCCATTTCATCAAGACGCCCGATCTTAGGGCCATATGCCTGGCGCAAATATACCGTTGGGATCAAAAGGGCCGCCGTAGCTATACCGGCTATAACGCTATAGGAGGCTAAAACTAACCTGACAGATTGCAACAAATAATGGATCCAGCTCACACCATTCACGGCAAGCGCCGCGCTGAAAAATAAAACAAATATAGTAGCTTTAACCCTGTTTGTAAAAAACTTTTTTTCTATCCTCACAGAGCTTTCCGCGATCTGGCTAAGACCGCCATCCCCTAAAACACGCGCGATCAGACCCGCGGTAAACTTATTTATATCCGCCCTTTTTAATTTAAAATTGCGATTAAGCATGATCACGCGCATTGCTTCTTCATTAAAGCTGCTAAAACCTCCACGCAAGCCAACACCGGACGAAGCGGACATATAATGCAACCGCTGCCTTGTTTCTTGTTGTTCGGTTTGGAATTGACTAAGATCCTCCGCTATTTTCTGCCTGATAAAAACCTTTAATACTTCCAGTGTTTTTAGCAGATCTCCGCTCTTGAGCTCCTCGTCCGTTATTTTAAACGTCTCCTTCAATGCCTTACCCTTATTCGGCATACTGTCAAAAATATTCGCTATGTCCTTTCCGATCAAAAGATCAACAGGTATCCCCATCTTAAACAATATTTCCACAAAAGGTCTCATCTCTACAAGCTTGTCCATCTTATCCAGCTGTGCGTCCGCCCCCGCTATATTGTCAGTCACAAATTTGCTATACATCCACTGTAACTGCGCAAATTCAACGTTATACCTTGGATCTATTTCGCCAACATCTTTAAATTGTTCAAGGATCCTCACCAAACGCATTTGATAATTGAATACTTCATTCTCAAACGCTATCTTTTTGGTCTCATTTCTTTTCTTTTCACTTACTACAAGAGCTCTCATCTCCGGAACTAATATCTGAACTTTTTCTCTATCGTTTGACTTTATCGATCTCCTGAGAAGACTTATCTGCTGAGACAAAAGTTTCTTGTTATGAATGAACATCTTCTCATCTAATGAAAATAGTCCCTCCCAGACACCCTGTGTCACTCCGACTTGCCCTCTATCGGTACGACCCTGGTACTGGATCTCAAAAGGCTTGGATTCATCGAGATATTCCGATATAGCGTGAAGTCCGGGAACTTTTCCGTTCACAAGCGGTTCCGGCTTGCTCCACTCTGTACCGTTGGTCTTAAGCTTGCGCCCTTGTACGGTTATGTCAACACCCCAGTTAGCTATGTTGGTAACTATGGTTATGACATTCGCGTAACCCGCCTGGTCTTTTATGAGATCGAAGTTTGCCTGGTCGCGGCCATCTAAGGTATTAATAATGGGTCTTCTTTGGATATTACCGTCTGAAATATCGTTCGTCTTAAGGAATGTTTTTAGTCTTTTCGCCGTCGCGGCATCTTGAACTTTTATGAGGATAGGATGTCCCTCGTCATATTTTTTGCGTACACGGGCAAGCAGTACATCCCATTTTTGTTTTTCGTTACCGAAACCCGTATGCCCGGCCGATACATCCATATTAGCCTCAATACCTTTGATCTCTCGTATCTGTCCTTTTTTCTCCGGATACATGCCTAAAAACCGTTTTTTCTCCAGCGTCCCACCGGCTCCGGCAAAATCAATTACAATGCTTTTATCGTTCAAAAACTGCGGGATCGTTTTAGACATTATCGTATATCTCTCAGGAGTTACCGCTTTTACCCCGGCCATTATTTCTATAGCCTGGTGAAGACCCGCGCCAAACGACATGCCAGGTTTTCTGGCGGTGGTTTGCTCGTCAATGACCCCTACAAAAGTTTTACCTTTTTCATTTGTATCAACATAGTACTGCACATTTTCCCTATAGAAGAGCTGTGCCTTAAGGGCATCTATAACAAAAGCTTCACCATGATCCTTTAAGACCGCTACCATACCTTTATCACTTTCACCTTCGATAAGACCTCTAATTGCCGCGGCTGCCGCCTTCTGTCCGGAATCACTCAAAAAGACTTCCCTGTCATCTCGCCGCACGTGATATAGACTTTTTTCTCTCATCAAACTCTCGGCCAAAAGATTAATGGCCCTGCGAGCTTTCAGGCGAACAGCCGCATCGGCTCTCTTGTCGCCGGTAATAATACACGGCGTTGGCGCGGAAACAACACTGACAAGATTAACTTCGTCAATCTCTACATAATACTTACTGGCGTTGAAAATTTCTTTTCCCTGCCCCATCATCTCATGCATATTACGATGGATAAACCTGTCAGCTTTACCGTAAATGATATCACACGCCGCATATACCTCTTCATCGGTAACTTCACGAGCTTCTTTCCCTTTTTCATAGATAACTCCCTTTAAACCGTCTGCGCCATCAGGAAGAATAAATCCCGTTACAACACCGCAATCACTGAGAACCCGACCCATGACCTCTTTGCCGGTCTCCTTATCTCTCATCGCCTGGCGGGTCAAGTCATCACTATGCGTCATAATGATCGTTTTTTGACCTGTATTCCTGAACCGCGTAAGAGCCGCCGCGGCAAGAGAGATGGTTTTCCCCCCTCCTGTTCTTAATTTCGCTATTATGCCGTTTGAAAGATCCCTTATCGCGCTTATTTGACCTTTTCTGAAAAATTTAACTCCGGGATCAACTTTTCTTACGGCATTTAGAAAATCTCTTTCCGTTTCATTTATGGAAGCTACATAAAAATTTCGCCCGCCGACTTTGGCGGCTTGGATCTTTCCTGCTTCAACCAAACTATTGAGATCTTTTCTAACAGTTCCTTCACCTACAACATTATCTTCTCCCTTCTCTCTGAGAAGAAGGTCCCTTGCGGTCCGGGCGGTTAAAGGTTCGTCTTCTTCCTTTATATTCTCATATAAAAAGTCGCGCCTTTCTCGTTGTGTCATTTTCGCGACAACACCTTCAGGAACATCTTTTTCCAGCTTTTTTTCTCTCAAAAGAAAGTCCCTTGAAAGGAGTACACCTAAACTCGATCCCAGCACGAACAGAATCAATCCGAGACCTCCTACTACATAACTGTGAAAACCTATAGCAGAAATAACAATTCCAAGCGACAGCTCTAACAGAGCAAACCCGCCTTCTTTGGAAGCATCAAATTTTGCAGCAGGTGTTTTGATACTTGATGAACTCGCCCCTACAATCCACTCTTGGTACGCTCCTCTCACATCTTCATCGCTTAACCAGTCGCAATCAAACGTATCCTGCCAATACCAAACTCCTCCGAATCCCGCATCCAGGAATACCCCGAGCGAACCATCCATATCACTGAAATATGGATCCGCTTCTCCCGCGATAACATTGATATCTACCGGAATATTTAACTCGCCACGAGTTACTACTCCCTGGGATTGATCCCAAATATGCGGCGCCGCGATATCTCCGGGTTGCATGAGATGTATCCAATACGCAAGATCGGATGTTTGACGCGTGCCGAACACAATAGGTTTATCAGGAAAAACGTTCCTTAATACACTTACAATCTCCGTCACAAATTGCTGGACGTAGTTAATAGAATGCGGCGTTCCGTCGATCGTTATCCATTCCCCCTCATTCATCGGCTCAAAAAGAATATTGTCGCCATACCCATTTTCATCCATGTATGTTTTGAGCTCTCCCAAAAGCGGAAAAAGCACATTTGTCATCAACCCCGCTCTCTTCGCGCCATCTGTTAAGAGATCAGGATGCTCTCCGACGGCAAATCCGTTTTCGAAAGAGACTGAGTCAGCGATCGTATAATCGAACAAAACTATAACAAGTTGAATATCCGCTTCATTCGCTGCCCGGATGAGAGTTTTAAAATCATCTAATGCCGCCTGAGTATATCCGGTAGGCATACCGTTGGCATCAAAAGTCACCGCGTCATTTCTAAGATCTGTCAGAGTAAACATTCTGACCGTGTTTATGCCCCTCGTTTTCCACTCGGAAAATTTTGATACAAGTTCTGGGCTTCTGTCACTAAACCCATTCGGCCCGCCGATATCAAAACCATACGTCGCTGCGTCAAAATACATACTGGCACCGCATAATGGCGTGAACAGGTCTTTTTCAACAGGCGTAGTGACCATTGGAACATCTCTCAGATATGGTGTGGTGGTAAGAACCGGCACTCCCAAAGGAAGATCATCAATATCGTTAACCTCTATATCCACGATCTTTAGTGTTCCATCAAAAACCAGAGTAGACCCGCCCCCTGTAGCAAATTTCACGCCTACTCCGGTTACTTCTGTGGGGTCAAACCCGGCATCCGTCCATCCTTGTGAATTATCAGTCTCCGGGGTAGGCGTATACGATACCGTTATGTCCTCCGAACTTGACAGATTTTGCCAAAAAGAATATTGTTTATTTCCATTTATGTCTTCGGCAAATATCTGGACACCGGAGGGATTACTGCTGTCAATAAACTCCGCTGGTACTTGGATTGTATAATCCATTCTGTAGACGCTCATATCCACGCCTTCTTCCATGTAAGCAATGCCTTCACCCTTGGTATTATTTACAGAGTTGCCGTCAAAAGCCGCGGTTAATTCTAATCCCTCGACGGTTCTTGTGACACCCGTAATAGCCTGGGTATCTCCAGAAATGTTTGCACCCCAAGACCATTCGAGAATGTTCGAAAAATCAGGAGCATACGGGTCTTCCTGGTCTTCCTGGTCTTCCTGGTCTTCCTGGTCTTCCGGTTCTTCCACACTAGTTCCACCACCACCGCCGGAACATGCCTTCAACCAGCCGGCAGAGACTATCGCGATCATAAGTAGGAGAACTGTTTTTACAAGGACATTTTTTCGATTCTGCGCCAGATTATAAACTACCGCCAAAGAAAATATCCCGACCAGCGCGGCAACCGGCCCTATTACGGTCGAGGTTATAAACCCCGCGAAAAACGTGCCAACCCCCACGAACAATGAAGAATCAATAAACCCTTTTGGCTTTGTTTTTTTATCTGAAATAAGTTTTATTTTTACCCCGTCTGTAACTACATCCACTTTTTTGCTTACATCAATAGGCAGTGTTTCGTCTTTATCCAACGTCGCTAAATAACTACGAAATATTTCGATCCCTTTATCCAACTGCTTGATCTTTTCATCCACCGAGATATCCGGGCTCATAACAACAATGTCCGCGTAAAAATCATACTCGCCATACTTTCCGTATATCCCTTCAATCCTAGCCGCCACATCCTTGAGCTTCGTTTCGTCTGCGGTGACAACCATACGAGTAATTCGCCCAAAATATTCGAACATGTCCTTTATCGCTTTGGCTTCCTTAGCCAACACTTCTCTGGCGGATCGCCCAATGTTCATGGTTCCATCCATAACCAGTGGATCAGGAAGATCGCTAAGTATAGCATCTACACTTTCTTTAGCCGCTCTCACTTTTTCTTTAAGAAGTGCGGCATGATCGCCTTCCCACCCTCTGCCGAAAAACCCGACAAAGTCATATATCGCCAGAAGTTTTTTCCCAACGATATCTTTGC
>JAJRVD010000038.1 GCA_024277375.1 Candidatus Omnitrophota bacterium
ACGTACAGACAAAGAGAGGATACAGTGACTTGGCAAGAACGGTATTCGTCGTAGAATACGAATATGACGCCGCGGGCAACCTTATCAAGAAAACTTTAGCGGACGGCACGATCTATGAATATTCTCTCGCCACGGGTAGACTTATTAAAAAAACAATGTCGAATGGTACAGTATTCACATATTTTGATGACGCGAACAATCGTATGGAATCCAAGACAACGTCTTCAGCGGATGATTTCGGGAATTTGTACTATCGTTATATTAATGAGGGTTTTTACGATAACGGTACTCCGGCGGACACGACGGATGATTATGGTAGAGTCGATCGTCAGGTGACAGCGGCACCGGATTCGGATGGTGCTCGTGGTTATGCTTACACCTATCATGGCGTTACAGATCGCATCAATACAAAAGCATGTTATGCCTCGGCGAATCTCGCCGATCCGGCAAATCCCGTATTTTCAAATCTTATAATAACTTACGGTTATTTTGATGATGTGGATAATCGCATGAAATCCAAAACTTTCGCGACTTACGACAACCAGGGCAATAATTATTATCGTTATGTGAACGAATCATTTGACCATGATGGTAGTGGTGTTATTGACGCGAATGAGCATTATGGTCGTATCGACATGCAAGTTAGGGCTGCAACCGGTATTATGACAGAATTCTTGAGCTGGTTTGCGGGTACAAGTAAGGTATTGAAGGAAGAAGAGTTTACGGACATTACCGGCACTACATGGGTTGAAACGCGCTGGTATCGCGCTAACGGCAACCTGCTCAAGAAAGTAGCGAGTAATGGCGAAGCGGTTATATTTCATGATGACGCTAACTGGAAATCAGAGACTTATTTGAATCCTTCCGGCACTGTCGCGAATTACGCGACGGTTGCCGATACAGACGCGGGTAGGAACAGGTGGTACTATAAAGGCGGCGGTGGTGGTCCTAATTTGGAGTTTTATACGTATTACGCGAGTGGTTATGTGCACTACAAGAGTGTATATAACGATCTGGATGGGGATGGATCGTGGTCGTGGATCAACACTGATGTGTTCGCGAATGCCCCCGGATGGATATGGATAGGGTCGACTGCCAGACCTGCAGGCGATCCGGAACCGTTTGTATTTCCGACGAGGCCGCTGAGGAGTGACCCATCATCACTTCGTGTAGAGGTTGATCTAAATCTTAATACGACAGGAGATACGATCCTGCCTGAAAGTGTAGAGGCGTTTTATAGCAAGTTGGACGCTCTAAAGAGCAGTACGACGGGCGAAGGTGTTACGATCGCCATGCTTGATACGGGAGTAAATGAAAGTGATTTGGGTATTAATCTTGTTGGAGGATACGATTTTACCACCGGAACTACGGATTATAGTGATATCCTCGGCCATGGTACGATAACGACGAGTATAGTATCGGACACCGCGAGTTCCGCGGATATTATGGCGCTTAAGGTGTTTGATGAAGAAGCTGAAACTTCGGTGAAAGCGGTCTCGGATGCTATTTACTACGCTGTAGATGAAGGTGCTGATGTATTGGCAATGTCCTTTAATCTCTTTCCGATGGGTGATGAACTTAAAGCCGCGATCGATTACGCCACGGCCAGTGGCGCTATTCTGATAACTGCCGCCGGTAACGAGGGGACCAGTATATTGGACGCGGCTTTAGCGGCGAACAATAATGTGATCACAGTCGGATCGGTGGATTCTGATGGAAAACTGTCCGCATGGAGTAATTTTGGCAGCGAAGTAGATCTGTATGCTCCGTGGGATGTGGTAACTATCGAAGGAGCCGATGGTGAGGCGGGAACATCACTATCCGCCGCGTTTGTAGCGGGTATTACGGCGCTAATTCTGGAGGAGAATTCGGATATGACTACTGTTGAGGTTCTTGAAGAGCTAAAAATGCTTACGGCCGAGTTTGGCCCGGCAGTTGAAACTGTAGAAAACGAGATAAAAGGTGTTGATATGTCGGAGGTTCTTTCTATGCAGTACGCTAAGAGAAGGAACAGGGAAAATTTTACGGGGTATTCTATTACAACGGAGGTGTATAGTGATATCCCCGTATTTAAAAGTAACACGCTCTTGCCGACGTCGTTGTTCAACCCGATAGCGTCTGTAACCAAAAGCGAAAATGGCTATGGTGTGGTTGAAAACACGGAGATGGAGATGAGCGTAAAAACCGCGTTTAAAAACAAATATGATAGCTATAGATAAATACTGGGGACAGTTCACGTGCGGCTTTGCCGCTGGGGACAGTCCCATCGAGGAAGAAGGGGTCTGACCTATGCTGACAAATTTGACTTCTTCCAGCGAAGAGGGTAAACTATTAAGGATATAGAGAAATAAAAGGGAGGTAAGTAAAGTGGACGAAAACACAACTACAGAAAAGAGGAAAGCCCCCCGGGTGAAGACGCATGTCCCCGTCAGATATCGAACTTTACGTGGAAGCGCGGGAAACCTCGGATCCAGTTCTATAACCAAGAACCTGAGTGAAGGTGGTATACGTTTCAGGGCACCGGAATTTATTTCCATGTCTTGCAGGTTGTTGCTTGAATTGGATATACCGATGTTTACCAAGCCCATTAAGGCGATATCTAAGGTCGCGTGGCTTCGTAAGGCTCCTTCCGGGGAAGATTACGAAGTTGGTAACCAGTTCCTCGAAATGTCCAAAAAGGACAAGGATCTTATCTCAGAGTATGTTGAAAGCTTGAATTTGTACAACGATTCTGAGACAGATGCTTCTCATTCAGGAACCGTGGATCAGGCGACAACCGGTGACGAGACGTCTGAATCAAACAGTGAGAGCGAGTAGGGTCAAACTACAGGCGTAAAGGCGGGAAGAACTCCTGATCTTCGGCTAAATCCATGTGTCGGATGGGCAGTACGGCTGTGTGGATATTTGGTTTGACAGGAGAATATTCGTGGGATAGAATATGACCGCTTGCGTTGTTGTGTAGATTTCTGTATTTAGGTAATAATAAGTAACTGAGAAATTAATGATAAAGACAATAAAACTGTCCACCATTCTAATATTTACCGTGTTTCTGTGCATGCAGTTCTTGCCGGTAAATTCTTCCTATGCATTTTGGGTATGGACGCCTAAGACAAAGGGTGCTATCAATCCCAAGTTTGCGGTGAAAGATTCCCCCAAGGAACAATTTGATTGGGCTATGAGGTTCTACAAAGACAGTGAATTCCAAAGAGCTGCTGATGAGTTTCTGGGATTAACTGAATTCTATCCGGATTCTGATCTGGCTCCTGAAGCGCAGTATTACGCGGGTCGTTCCTTTGAAGAAATGGGTAAGTATCTTTTCGCGTATCGTAACTATCAGGATACAGTCGATAAATATCCTTATACCAAGCGTATGAAGGAGATCATCACACGTGAGTATAACATCGCTAATATCTTTGAAACAAAAGAAACTCCAAAGCTTATGGACTTAGAGTTATCTATAGCGCTTGACAGGGCAGTGGAAGTATACAAAAAAATAGTAGAAAACAGTCCTTTCGGTGAGTACGCGGATAAATCTTTGTTTAAGGCGGCCGGATGTTATCGTAGGATGCTGAAGTACACGGAAGCTATAGAGTTGTACGAACAGATCATTAATGATTATCCCGAAAGCAGGCTTGTTCCGGAGGCTAAATATCAGCTTGCGTACACTCGATACGAGGCTTCGCTTGATCCTGAGTATGATCAGGAGAGTACCGATGAGGCCCTGAAAGAGTTTAAACATATATCGAAAACGACCCCCGTGCCGAGTATCGCGAAAGAAGCTAATATCGTGCTTGAAGAGCTGAGAAGCAAAAAGGCGGGCAGTATATTGAATGTGGCTGAATTTTACGAAAAACAAAAAAAGTATAGAAGCGCTATCATATATTACAGAGATGTTGCCGGGAAGTTTCCGGGAACAGAAGCCGCGAAATACGCGAAAGAAAAAATCGCGTACTTGAATGAAGAAATAGAGAAATGATGCGTCTAGCAACTTTCACAATCCTGACAATATTTGTTCTGCTGGTTTCCGGATGTGGTTACACAACGGCTTCTCTTTTGCCGACGGAGTTGGATTCTATCCACGTGGATAACTTCGCGAACAAAATAGACCCTTCCAAAGAAGTTTCAAATAGAAGAGCCAGTTACTCTTATCGCCCGGGCCTGGAGATCGATATTACAAGAGCGGTTATCGACAGGTTTATCTTTGACAGGCATCTGGAGATCAAAAAAGAGAAGACCGCTACGCTTCTTCTGAAAGGTGAATTAACTGATTTTAGACAGTCTCCGCTGAGTTATGGCAACGGAGATAGTGTAGAGGAATTTCGAATAGATCTCATTGTTGATGTTGAGCTTTATGACGTGCTTAAGGGTGAGATGCTGTGGGTTGAAAATGGATTTATGGGGCAGACAACATACACTGTAGTCGGCCCTAATGCCAAGACGGAATCCGCAGCCTTGAAAGCCGCGGTTAAGGATCTGGCCCGGCGAATTGTGGAACGTACCGTTGAAGCCTGGTAGTGCACTTCTAACATATTGCCATCAAAGAAGTTATACCAATGAATAAAAATTATCTGGTTACCGGGAACGACGAGTATATTCGCGAGAAAGAAGTATCAAAGATAAAAGAGAAGTTTCTTTCTGGTGAGGAGGCCGAGCTTAATTATTCGGCCTATAATCCCGAAGATATAATTGGAATAATGGACTCCCTTGGAACGATGCCGTTCTTAGCCGAGAATAGAGTAGTGTTGGTAAAAGAATCGCAGGCACTTTCGGATACTTGCGCGGATACGATACTTTTATACCTCGAAAATCCATCTGAGAATAGTGTGCTTATTCTTTCTTCTGACGATTCCCATAAAAAGAATAAACGGTATAAGAAATTATCTTCACTGATGGAAGTGGTGAGAGCGGACAAACCGACCCCGCAGACTATAAAAAGTTGGGTACGAGCTTTTTTTAAAAAAGAAAATGTGGATATCACACCTGAGGCTGTTGATCTTATCGGTGAGTTAAAGGGGCAAGATACCAGCGGGATCAAGGCGGAACTTGACAAGCTTATTGGCTATTCCGGTGGAGAGAGAATCGAAGTAAAGCATGTGGAAGATCTGGTAGGACGAAGCGTTACGGAGACGGTATTTAAGCTAGTAGACGCTATTAACGGACGTGATCCCAAATGGGTACTTCGCGTGCTGAGAGATCTATATGATCAAAAGAAACAGCCGCCGGAGATAATAGGCTATTTAGGGTGGTACATACGAGTTATACAAAAGATCGTGTTGTTAAGAGCCAAAGGTATGGATATTGCCGGTATCGCTTCAGAGGTGGGGTATTCGGCCGGATATGTAAGAAGATTATCCGGACAGGCAAAGAAGTATTCGATCAAAAGGATAAATCGTTGGATAGATCTTCTTCTGACGACAGATCGCGACATAAAAACAGGTCAAAAGCAAGGCGATCTTGCTCTTGAGATGCTATTGGTTTCTTTGGTCGAGAGTTAAATATAAAGTAATAGTTCATTTCTCCGAAGCGAATACGTTCCTTCTCCCCTGTCATCTTGAGCGAGTGAGCCGCCTGCCGAAGGCAGGAAGGCGAACGAGTCGAAAGATCTTTTTTATCCATAATTTTTGATAATCAGACATTTTGTGATATACTCCGGGC
>JAJRVD010000039.1 GCA_024277375.1 Candidatus Omnitrophota bacterium
AAGCGGATAACAATCCGCAGTTATCGTGAATCTTGCGAAGCGATTGATGATATTATTCGATATTATGAGATTGCTGCGTCGCTCCTCGTAATGACGTCGGGGGGAGCGTGACTGAGATTAATTGCGACACAGTCTGCACGCGCTCACTTCGTTCGTTGGGACAGTCCCCTTTCTCGATAAAAAACGTAAGGATCCTGCAAAATGGAACCTTCGTCATTCGGACCGTGTCGTAATTCGTTTTGCGGATAGTCGCATACAACATATTGTAGGGGTTCGATTTATCGAACCCGATATAACGGGCTTGATGAATCAAGCCCCTACATTATGGCACAGTATGATTAAAAAAACAGCGTTTTGCAGGAGTCTAGATAAATAATGTAGGAGCGGTATCGCCTTTGGCGATGGGCCGCGAACGAATTGAACGCGGAGGGCGAAGCATGACGAATGATCTGAAGTTAAAGTATGTTGTGGAATTCGAAAAGAAGGGAGACATGGTATATATCTCGCATCTGGATTTGATGACTTTGTTTCGAAGGTCTATGCGCAGGGCAGATCTCCCGTTCGTTCTGACAAAGGGTTTTACTCCCCGGGTAAAGATAAGCCTTCCCAGGGCGCTGAAACTGGGGGTTTCCAGCGACAGTGAAGAGGCCTGGTTCTGGTTGACGGAGAAAATTGGTACTGAAAAATTTCTCAGCGCTATAAATAAACAATTGCCGGAGGGGATCAGTATCCTGAAGGCGGAGGTCGCGTAGCGCAAATATTAGTCGAAACTTAATAAAAGGAAAAGAATGACAAAAGAAAAGAAAACACATGTAAAAAGAGGGAGAGAGATTCTCATAAGTGTGGAAACGTCCGAAAAGAGAGTGGTAATACTCCAGGACGGGAAGATGGTGGATTTTTTTATGGAACGCGAAAGTTCCGGACAATACGCGGGAAGCATCTATAAGGGACGGGTAAACACCATAATCCAGGGTATTGAGGCGGCATTTGTTGACATTGGATTAGAAAAAAACGGATTCCTTCATGTCAGTGATGTTCTGGACAAAAGTTCTATTTTGAAAAATATACTTCCGGACGAGGATGAACCGACAATAAGAACGCCTAAGGGGAAAAAAAATCCCCGGATCGGCGATATTTTAAAACCCAAACAGGAAATTCTAGTGCAGGTGGTCAAAGAGGCTATGAGTACAAAAGGGGCGAGGGTGACAACTTTTATCAGTATTCCCGGAAGGTACCTTGTTCTGACACCTTTTGATTCAGGTGTGGGTATATCCCGGAGAATTAGCGATAGAGTGGAGAGGCAGAGGATAAAGGATATCTTTAAAAAAATTGAACTGCCGGACAAAATGGGATGTATTGTCCGGACAGTGGCGGAGGGGCGCACAGAAAAGGAACTACGTAACGAGGCGAATTATCTATTGAACCTCTGGACGAGGATAAAAGCTAGAGCTGAAAAACAGTCGGCACCGATAAAGGTTTACGAAGAATACGGGATAGTGCTTAGAATGATCCGTGATAAATTCACCGAAGAGGTCTCGCAGCTTCTTGTTGACTCAAAGGAGGAACACGCGCGTGTTACCAAATTCTTAAAAGCGTTTATGCCGTCACTAAGAAAAAATGTAAAGCTCTATAAGGGGCGAACACCTTTGTTTCAAAAATATAATCTTGAGAAAAAGATCGATGAGCTTTTTGAGCGCAAGGTCGCGCTGAAAAGCGGAGGGTCTCTTGTTATAGAACAGACGGAAAGCCTTGTCGCTATAGACGTGAATACGGGAAGTTTTACAGGAAAAAGAAATCTTGAAGAGACAGCGTTCAAAACAAACCTTGAAGCGGCTGAAGAAGTTGCCCGACAGCTTATGCTTAGAGACGTAGGCGGTATAATAATCATCGATTTTATCGACATGGAGGAGAAGGCTCATCGGGATAAAGTTTTTACGAGACTCCAGGAAAAATTGAAAGATGATAAAGCGCGGATAAACTTGAGAGCTATCTCCGCTTTCGGAGTTGTTGAAATGACCCGCCAGCGAATGCATAAAAGTATTGAGAGCACTTCTCACGTTGAGTGCCCCTATTGCGCGGGAAAAGGTGTTATTAAAAGTGCTGAAACTGTAGCGATAGAGACGGTTCGAAAGATCGATAAAGTACTCTCCAGTGAAAGGACGAAACATAAACATATAAGCGTTTTGATCCATCCCGATATCAATAACGCGTTACTATCCGACCAGGCGAATATGCTTAGTGACATTCAACGTAAATATAGATGTAAGATAGACTTACGAGAAGACAATTCCCTCCACTTTGAAGACGTTATAATTGAAGAGCGAATCGTATAGGTTTTCGCGAGCATATATTTGGGAAAGGGCTGACAATAGTGTATACTTTATACTAGAGGTGTGCAGTTAGTCCCAACAAAAGGAATAAAATGACGAATATTTTGAGAGATCCTAAGGGGATGACACTGGTTGAGGTTGTTGTAGGGGCGGCACTTATCACTTTGATGATCTTAGCCTTGATAGCGACATTGTCTCAGGGGTCGGTTTTTTCTAAACGGCTGGAGAGGACTTATACGGCTTCAAATTTGGCGGAAATGCGTATTGATACGCTTCGGAAATTAGATTTTGCTCAGATTCCTCAATCCACGGAGGTGGATATCCGGGTGGGGAAGGATGGCAATATGGACGCCAGCGGTCAGTACTATAGGACTACAGCTGTTGTGGAGAACTATGACGGCAATCAATATCTTACAAAAGTAACCGTAACGGTCAAAAAGATCAAAGTCAATATGGATGGCAGTATACTGGACGATCAGGGAGAGGCAACTTTTTTGGGACAAGCGATCACTATGGAGACTTTGTTGGCAGATGTCGATTAATGGTTTTTTGTGTGAAAAGCTGAAGGACGGTAGCATGAGAATATCGGTTGACAGTAAAAGAGGGATTACCCTCGTGGAGCTGATATTGGCATCGGCGATCTCTGTTTTGACGATAGCCGCGGCGGTGGGGGTATGGTCTACGGGCCACAGAATATGGTTAAAAGAAAGCGCCAAGACCGGGCTCAGGGTGGAGGTGATGGCTGCCGTTGAGAGATTGAAGCACGATATGCGACGGTCTAGCCTGACATATATGTCGTTTTATCCTTCTGGGGTGGGGCCTCATACGGCAGTGAGCATGCCGGTGGTGGACCCGGATTCGTATGTATTGTTACCGCTGAACGCGGAAGGGAACATAGATTGGGATAGGACCATTATATATCATGTAGTGACCGGAGCGGAAGGAGCTAAAACATTGTGCCGGACCGTTTTTGACCCACGGGACAATACTATGACAAACGCCGAGAGGTATACGCAGCTTTCTAACGTAGTAGCTGACGGAAATGGTGGGGTGGGGTCGACCACCGATACAGGCTTCTTGGAAAACCTTGTTACGTTTGAGCTTTCTCCGCAATTTTCTACAATTGATTTTTATGACAGTTCCGTCACTCCCGTACGCGTCGGGAGGGTCAATTTTGGCGCGGTCAATCTATCGTCAGGAACACATACCATCCGTTTTGAGGTGACCGGAAAAAATGACGCGTCTTCAGGATATTATATCGGACTTGACGCGATCATGCTGGAGCCGGCCGGAAGTTTACGCGATGTCGAGTATTATAATTCCGTCTACGCGCCTTTTGGCGCGCTTACTTTGAACTCCGGCACCGTTACCCTAGTGAATAACCCTACTTGGAATAATGACAACTATCTGGAGTTTGCCGCTTCCGGTGTGGGAAGTTATATGCAGATCTCCGATTATTATGATCTGTGGAGAGAGTCGTCCTTTGAAAACGCCGCTTTTGATAATGTCAACTCGGCGGAGGCGGAAGTTCGGATTACTCTGGATACCCCGGCGGAAGGATCCGACGGAGACATAACATGGTTCGCGTATGCCGAGGCAGGTGATTCTGTTCAGTCCGGAGCGGATGGAGTTTTGCCCGGAGGCGGGGGAGCGGGGCCCGTAACCTTACGAACCGTGGTCACCCAGGCCAATATCGCGATGGATGCGGATTTGGTAAGAGTTTCTTTCAGGGCGCCTTCTACGGGCACGCTGCTTATCGACAGAGCCTATATCACCAAAAAAGCGGTTAGTGGAACATCAGGTGCGAGTGGGTTGCCCAATCAGGATCCGACAGGATTGACTCTTGAAGAATACCACAGGCATCAACAATTGTTTTTCAGGGATTCCCTTGGCGATGTCACTGCCGGTGTCGTTGTACCGGCCGGGACCGAGGAATGGAGTGTCTGGACGGCATTCCCATTGAGGACAGACAGCGATTATGTTATTTCATTGTATATATCTGACGCGGGATCATTATCCTCCACGTATTGGCAAGGCACGGCAACCCATTCGTATTACATGACGGCCGCGGATAATACCAGGGCAGGCACTCCCGATTGGAGCGCCTGGACACCGTGTGTTATCCCGGGATGTTCGTTAAGCACACATATCCATCAGTCACATAACGTATACGTGGTCGCGAATATTGACGCTTGGGATACGAGAGGGACGGTTACTTCAAAAATTTTTGATACCACAAAGAGCGTGCCCGTGTACAATGAGATAAAGTGGGCGGAGAGCTTGCCGTCCGGGACGGATGTCTTGTTACGTACACGTTCTTCAGCTGGTGAATATATGACCGGCGCCGCGTCTTGGAGCGCAATTACGCCGGACGGGACTAATCCTCATTCTCTGGCCTTATTGACCAACGCCAGGTATATTCAATTCCAAGCGGAGCTTTCTTCAACGCCTTTCTGGGAGTCAGGAGTTTCAACGTTTGACTACCCGGGATATGTCGCGGAGCAAGCAAGCGGACCTGCGGTCTATGATTTTCCTGTCAACGCGGCAGTTCCTTACATTACCACGCTTAACGCTCCGTGGGTTGATGATGTTGAGATAGATTGGCCCGCGGGAACGTCGAAGTTGTGTACGATTACCGGATATATCGCTAAAAAGAGCAATTATGGGCAGGCAAAGATAACAGTTGACGGTGAGGACCTGACATCTATTCTTAACGCCCACGTAAAGACGTCTACAGTTTCTGGGAACGATACAATTGTGGAGGAAAAATATTTAACAGTTGAGCCTCAAAATACGGGTAACTAATGGAAGAATGGGGGGGGTGGTCAAAATGAAGAATGCAATGGAGCGATTGAAAAGTATTTTTACTGCCGAAGGTAAGAAAGGTATGGTATTAGCTTTGGCGCTCGCGATCATGACGATCTTTATTGTCGGTGTAGTGTCAATGTCAATTATGGTTAAAAGGGACGCGAACCTTATCCGTAGAGTTAACAACTCCAATGACGCGAAAATGTTGGCGGACGCGGGGATAGAGCACGCGATAGCGAAGCTGAAGAAGGATGGGTTCGCTGCCCGCGCGGATTTTTCCTCTGATTTTGGAGGGGGGGCTTATGTGGTGACGTTTTCAACTCACAATGGGAGGCATGTTGTCACCTCGGTCGGGACTATCCTGGGGGTTTCCGCGACGTCGTTAATGGAGATAAAAAGCAATTATTCACCGGCGTTGAATTATCTTACCTCCGCGGGAGATGAAATAAAAATATTCGCGCACGCGCCAGACGTTATCATTAACGGCAATCTCCACGCCAATAAAGAAGTCAAGCTTCGGGCGGACGAATCCGGAGCTCTTTTGGCTATTACGGGTACGGTTTCCGCTGTGGAAAAAGTTGAAGAAGGAAGCGAACATTATGATGTTGACTCGAAAGATACTAATGTTTCGATTAATGGGGTTGCCAGTGATGCCGCTGTTGCCCCCGATGTAGTAGAAGGGGCGGACGAAATAACATTTCCCGTTTTTGATTATGAAAGTTACAAACAGGCCGCGCAGGAAGATGGGCTGTATTACGATTCCAATACGATCTTCAATTCATCGACCCTTTCTCCCGTAAACGGTATCGTATATGTGGATGGTGAGGCGACGTTCAACGGGACATGTACTCTTAACGGCGGGATCATAGCCGAAGAAATTAAGATCTATGGCACTTTGACGCAGGTCAAGACCGGCAACAGGAACGTCATAATAGCCAATGAGGAGGATATTAAGGTGCATGATACCTTAATTGTGGAGGAGGCTCTCCTTTACGCTAAAGAGGATTTCAAATCGCACCATGATGAAGAAGATGACCATGGGGATGACCATGATGATGACTCTGACGATCATGACCATGAAGGAGAGCATGACAGTGATCAAGAAACAACAATACAAATAAACGGTATTATCATGGCGGGAGAAGAGATAAAGATGTGGGATACTACGACGCACATTAATTACCAGTACGTTTATACTATCCCGGTGGATCTTATGGCGGATACAGGTGAGGATGATTTTACCATTGTGAGTAGGAGCTAGGTGGTTTTTTGAAGGACCGATTCGGATATCTATCGAAAACGATGGCGTTCGTTCTGATGGGGCTGCACCTGGCTGTTTTGCAGGTCAGTATATATTTCGCGGCACAGTGTTTCATTACAGCGACCTTCATGGTGTATTTTGTAGTTCTTTCAGGTTGGATGGCCGGCTCGATATTCTGTCTCAAATATGCTTTCCCGGAGAAACTCTCGACGGCTCTTTTTGTGTCCATAGGAGCGTACTATCTTCTCATCTTCATGGTTCGTAATTGTTACCCGGGCCTCGTATTGTACGCCCCGGTATTGGGCATGATATTTATTGTTTCTTTTCCTGCAGGCGCGTTTTTCAGGGTATGGGCGCGAAAGTGCCGTGTTTATTCTTTGTTTTGTCATGAGAATAACGGTTTTGTAGCGGGTTATGTTCTAAGCATGGCCGCCTTTGTGAGGTGGGGAGTAAATTTTATTTACATAGCGCCTCTGGTAACTTGCGTGTTCGCCCTTTTGTCCCAGCATATTGTTGTCTCCATGAGAGGTAACGCTAAGGTGGTGCTTAAAAGTCTTCATCGCAGCGTGGATAGACGGTTATTTGCGTCCGATAGAGCAGTTCTTTATCTTTCCGGGTTCAACCTGATATCTTTGCAATACATAATCGTACGTGAGTTTTCATCGATCATTTCCGCCAGTGAGCTGACAATACTGATAGTCGCCTCTACATATCTCGCGGGGTTATCCGTGGGGTACGGGCTGTCTCGATACTTGCCGGCGCGGGTAGTGAGATTTCTTTCTCCGGTGATGTTTTTTCTCCATATTGTTATTTTTATGTCGGTCAAATTTATCGCGGGATATTACATCCGGATGGGGTACAACATCGAGACACTTGTGGGGCTTCTGGTTGTTGCTTCGTTTTGCGCGTCCGCTTTCTATTCGATCTTTCTCCCAAGACTTATCGATTTAGCCGGGGCGTCTTCGATGAGGTCATATTATTCCTGGAACCTCCTTGGAGCGTTGTCTGGCGGAGCTTTTATTTTTTTCGCTGTCGCGCGGGCGCCCGGTCTTTTATGGCCGGTCTATTTTGTTTTGTTTTTTATTCTGACAATGATAATTATCAGGCGTAGCGTCTATGCCGGAGTTTTCGCTGTCGCGGCCGTTTCCGCGGTCTGTTTTGTAACGCTGAATCAGGGAGATATATTGCGTCTGACGGCGGAAGATTATTATCAGACCCGGGGGTATTCATATCCGGAGTTACTGTTCTCAAAGAATTCTTTTTACCACTCGATAGATATCCTTGATTCGCATTCTGGCTCGGAAAGGGACGCCCCCGGACGTCGTACGGCTTTCATAAATGGTGTTCGCTATTTTGATTATGGTATCGACGAGAATAATCTGTTTTCAGGAGAGACATCATTAAGCGAGTTTACGTATTTTTTGGCGGAATTGCCGACAAAATGTCTGTATGAGAAGCTTGGGAGGAAGCTTAGAATATTGGTTCTGGGGGGAGGGTCGATGTATTCGGCGGCGCGGATAGATAAATATTCCGCCGAAACCATATTGGTTGAGATAGACCCAATAGTCGTTGAATCCGCCAAAAAGTATTGGTCCGGTATTAACAAATGGGATCATCTGGCGAACTTACGGATAGTTATCGATGACGCGAAACACTATTTGCGAACCACAAAGAAAAAGTTTGACCTGATAATTATGGATATTTCCGCTCCTTACTATCTGGGAACGCGTCTTTTGCACAATAGATCGTTTTTTTCTTTTGTTAAGAGGGGGCTTGCTGAGGGAGGGATATTTTCCGAGTCAACCCAAGGTCGTCCGAAGTCGTCACGAAAGAACTCAATGTCGATGAGGATCATGAAAGGGATAGAGGAGACTTTTGATTTTTACAATGTTATAGATTGCAGAGAGAGCCCCAGGGGGCGTCGTGGGTTCCTATACGCGTCGAAAGAGCAGGTATTGTCCTCCGAGAGGATCGTAAAGGTAATGGAACGTGACGGTATGTATGACGGTGTAGGAGTGAATACCTCGAATGACCACAATATTGATCTTTCGGGGACGACAGCGTATTCGCTTACCAATATGCGGGGGCTTTTTAAAGGAAATCGTGTCAGGATGAACAGAAGAATGAGATTTAAGAAACGGCAGGATGACCAGGAAGAGTTGTTGGAGGAGGGAAGAGAGGAACTTGAGGATATGGATTTCAGGTCGATAATGTACCTTAAGGGGCTATGGGAGAAGAAACAGAATCGTCTGATCTTGTTTTCTGTCTGTGTAGCCATGTTGGGAGCGTATTGTCTGTCTTTGCGCAGAAAATATAACGGATACCTGAGGAAATGACCAGGAAATACCAAGAAAGCCGTTGACAAGGTTAATTATATTTGGTAGTATTAGCTTCATTTTTGTGTAGGGGCACGGCATGCCGTGCCCCTGCTATGTAATGTATATAAAACAGGAGATAAACATGTACGCAGTAATTGAGATGCAAGGTTCGCAGTTTCGTGTTGAAAAAAATGACACCATCGTAGTGAATCGCATGAGCGACGTTAAGGACAAAAAGGTAAAAGTAGACAAGGTGTTATTCGGCAAAAAGGGGTCTTCGTACTATGTCGGTAGTCCTTATGTAAAGGGGGCTTATGTTGAATGCAACATTCTGAGAGACATACGCCTTAAAAAAGTAATCGCGTTTAAATACAGAGACAGAAAAAGTTCGCAATCTAAAAAGGGACATCGCCAGGATGTTACGGAAGTAAAGATCAAAGATATTCATTTTGGGGATACAGAAAAAAACACTGAAAACAAAGAAAAGAAAGAAACAAAAATAGCGAAGGAAATAAAAACAGCTAAAAAGGCGAAAGCGGAAAAAGAAACGAAGCCGGCAAAAACGGCCATAACGAAAGCAAAAGAAGCGAAAGCAAAATAATCGTTGTATACTACGCGTTGTATACTGTACGAATAAGGAGTGATCATGGCACATAAGAAGGGACAAGGATCTTCAAGGAACGGACGCGACTCTAATTCGCAACGACTTGGAGTTAAAAGATTCGGCGGCGAGTCCGTAACTGCCGGAAGCATAATTATCAGACAAAGAGGCACTCGCTATAAGCCGGGTGTGAATGTCGGCATCGGTAAGGATGACACGCTTTTTGCTTTGCGCGAAGGCGTAGTGCAGTTTTCCGGTACCCGCATTGTAAACATCACCCCACAATAAAATGCTGGTTGATCGAGCAAAGATCTACGTCTTAGGCGGTAAAGGCGGGAACGGCTGTCAGAGTCTCTACAAAGATCTTTATAATCGCAGGGGAACCCCTGATGGCGGAGACGGCGGAGACGGCGGTAGCGTAGTGATCGTAAGCGATACAAACCTGCAAACCCTTCTTGATTTTCGGTATAATCAACACTATAAAGCAGCTAAAGGGAAACACGGGAGCTCCAATAATAAATATGGCAGGAGTGGAGCTGACCGTGTTATGAAGGTACCGGTGGGCACCATCATAAGAGATGTTGATACTGATCTTATTGTCCGTGATCTGAAAGAGCCAGGAGAAAGTGTTATTGTCGCGAGAGGCGGTTCCGGTGGTAAAGGTAATCGCAAACTTGAGATCGCGACGGAAGGGGAAGAAGGAGAAACCCGGACATTGCTTTTGGAACTCAAGCTTGTCGCTGATGTAGGCATAATAGGTTTGCCCAATGCCGGAAAATCAACCCTGATCTGCCGTATTTCCAAGTCCCATTCCAAAGTAGCTAATTATCCCTTTACCACGCGTAGCCCTCAGCTTGGTGTCGTGAAATATCATGATACTTCGTTTGTTGTGGCGGATATGCCGGGGCTCATAAAAGGAGCTCACGAAGGGCGTGGTCTGGGCGACCAGTTTTTGAGGCATATAGAAAGAACCAGTGTTCTTGTTCATGTTGTTGATATGGTTCCGGGGGAAGGAGAGGACCCGGTTGAAAACTATAAAACGTTGGAGAAAGAACTTGAACTGTATAGTCAAAGCGTGTATGCTAAACCACGTGTCATTGTGGCCAATAAAATGGACATGCCGGGGGCGAGAGAGAGTTTGGAGCGGTTCGTGTCTGAGGCGAGTGAAAAGGTGTGGTCTATCTCGGCATTGCGAGGCGACGGATTAAAAGAGCTCATTGATCATATTTATACGAGGATCGAAGATGTCAAAGAAGAAGCTGAAAAGAGTTGTTGTCAAGGTTGGGACGAAAGTCCTGACGGATAGCACCAACAGAATAGATCGCAAGGTCATAAAAAATCTTGCCGAGCAGGTTTGCGCACTTATGGATAGGAAGATCGAGGTTGTGTTGGTCTCTTCCGGGGCTATCGGCGCGGGACTGGGGCTTTTAAAGCTTCGGAAAAAAGGTAAATCTCTTTCGGAATTACAGGCTATTGCCAGTGTGGGCCAGAACCACCTTATGGATCTGTATAACGAGTATTTCAATAAAAAAGGATACATCGCGGGGCAGATCCTTCTGACCCAGGAAGATTTCAACGACCGAAGACGTTTTCTCAACATCAGGTATACTCTCAACACTCTTTTTGAGTATAAGGCGATACCGGTCATAAACGAGAATGATTCTATATCGACCGAGGAAATTAAGTGCGGCGATAATGACAGGCTTTCCGGTCTTGTGGCGGATTTTGCCGACGCGGATATTTTGGTCATGCTAACCGATGTTGATGGCCTATGTGACGCTACCGGTACTCTTGTAAACCATCTTAAGGCCATTACCGGTAGGGTAAAGTCTCTTTGTCATGGAAAAGGGTGCGAGGAAAGTACCGGAGGCATGATAACTAAGCTTGAGGCGATAAAAAACGCGTCCAGTGCCGGGATTGAATGTGTTATCGCCTATGGGAAAAAGAAAAATGTTATACTCGACATCGTCGATGGGAAGAATATTGGAACAAGAATAGATGCCCAGGAACGCTCTCTGAAGGCACGTAAGAGATGGATCGCGTTCAGTTTGAAACCTAAGGGGAAAATTGTTATTGATGCCGGCGCCGAGAAAGCGCTTGTGAATAACCATAAAAGCCTTCTTTCAAGCGGGATCAAAAAAGCCTCCGGTAAATTTTTAGATGGGGACGTTATTGATGTCGTTAACCTTAAGAGGAAAGTTGTAGCGAGAGGGTTAACAAACTATTCTTCGAAAGAAATTGAAAAGATAAAGGGACTGCGAAGCGATAAAATAGAAATAGAACTTGGATACAAAGATTACGATGAGGTGATCCATCGGGATAACCTTGTGATCATTGAAGAACAATTTATGGAAGAATAGGATGTTGCGAGGTATGCCGTGCTCAGACAGGCGGAAATAGTGGGGAAAATAATATGGATTTTGAATTGAAAATGAAAGATATTACGGATCGGGCGCGAAAGGCGGCTGTTCGGTTGGCTGTTATGTCCGAGGACGAGAAGAATAAGATATTGCTCTTGATGGCGGATGAATTGAAGTCTTCCAGAGAGGATATTCAAGCGGCAAATGAGCTTGATATCGCCAACTCCGGGGAAAAAGGCAAGAATGCGGCTTTTTTGGACCGTCTCAGGCTTGATGATAAGCGTATTGAGGGTATGTGCGCGATGATGAAGGAAGTTGCCGTGCTCCGTGATCCTGTTGGCGACGTTCTGGAGACGGTAAAGAGGCCCAATGGGCTCCGTATCGAAAAAGTTCGCATTCCTATCGGGGTTATAGGAATAATCTACGAATCACGCCCTAATGTAACCGCGGATTGTGTATCTTTGTGCCTGAAGTCCGGTAATGCCGTTATTCTTCGTTGCGGCAGTGACTCTATAAATTCAAATAGCGCTATTTATAAGGCACTGGAAAAAGCTTCCGCTAAAGCAGGTGTCGAAGAGGATCTTTTTATTCTTATTGAGGATACGTCCCGGGAAATGGTGGAAGCTATGCTTAAAGCGACGGGCGGGATAGATCTTGTTATGCCTCGTGGGGGGGAATCATTGATCAGAGAGGTAGTTGAAAAAAGCAGGATACCGGTTATCAAACACTATAAAGGTATTTGCCATACCTATGTCGACATTGACGCGGATCTTGAGATGGCAAAGAATATATGCTTGAACGCTAAAGTCCAGAGGCCGGGAGTTTGTAATGCTATGGAGACGATGCTTGTTCATGCGGAAGTTGCGGAGAAGTTCATCCCGGAGATAGCTTCCGGATTACGTGAAAAGGGAGTTATTCTTAAAGGCTGTGATATGACCCGGAAGATCTTAGGTGATATAGAAGAAGTCTCTGATGAAGATTACGCTACGGAATGGCTGGATCTTGTGTTGAACATACGTATTGTAGGTTCGATGGATTAAGCGATTGAACATATAGCACAGTTCGGGTCGGACCATTCAGACGCGATAATAACGGATAACTCCAGGAACGCTGATGAATTTTTGAAGAGAGTCGACTCGTCGTCAGTATATGTGAATGCCTCTACGCGTTTTACCGATGGAGGCCAGTTCGGCATGGGCGCGGAAATAGGTATATCTACCGATAAACTTCACGCTCGCGGTCCTATGGGGCTGAAGGAATTGACTACATATAAGTACGTAATACACGGTACTGGACAGATCCGAGAGTAAGTTCGAACATGCGTGGCAAATTAACAAAAATAGGGACAGACACTATTTTTGATGTCCCTCGAGAAATATCTCAAACAACAGATGTGAACCATAAATATGTAGTCAAAAAAGGGGGAGGAGAGGGAATAGTGAAGATAGGCCTGCTTGGCGGAACGTTTAATCCTATACATACGGGTCACCTGACGCTGGCTCAGGAGAGTTGGCATCAGCTCTCTCTGGATAAAGTTGTTTTTATCCCGTCACATATTCCCCCACACAAAGAGATCGAGGGAGCGGTAAGCGCCGCGGATCGGCTGAACATGGTAAGGTTGGCCTTGGAAGGGGACGACCGGTTTGAAATATCTACATACGAGCTTGATAAAGAAGACATTTCATATTCTATAGAGACGATCAGGCACAGTAGAGATGTGTATGGCCCGGAGGCTGAATTCTATTTTCTCTCAGGCGCGGATTGCGCGGAAAACCTTTCTACCTGGAAAGATATAGACGCGATACTTGAGTCTGTGACATTTGTTATAGCGACACGTCCGGAGTATGAGGGGAAGTGTCTGTATGAAGACAGGATCAAACGCATAACTATTCCAGGGGTGGATGTTTCTTCAAATATGGTCAGGAAGAGGATCTTGGATAGAGAGCCTATAGATTTTATCGTTCCCGCCAATGTTGTCCAATATATACGCAATAAGGGATTATATAGAGATTAAGCTTGTCCCTAGCACAAAGTTAGCTTTGCAAAACGCTGTTTTTTAAATCCGACTGTGTCATGATGTAGGGGCTTGATCCATCAAGCCTCGTTATATCGGGTTCGATGAATCGAACCCCTACAGTATATTGAATGCGGCCATCCGCAAAACGAATGTCCCCAAGGGGACACCCCTGAGCATGGAAAACACCTGATATTCTGAATTTTCTACTTAACCGCAATAGGCAATATGCTGATGCTTGATAAAATTAGGAGCAGGAAAGAGATTCTTCGGTCGTTCGCTTTGCTCACTTCCTCAGGATTTACTTTGCATACATAATTTACGTCGCTAGTCGGTCCATAAATTATATGCAGAGTAAACTTGTACTTTCAGCCATCGTATGATACACTTTAGCAAATTAGAGTTGTTTTATTGAAATCCTAAGGAGGTGTTACTCATGGCAGAAGGTTATTGTGTAAAATGTAAGGCAAAGAGAGAAATGAAAGACGCTGAAGAAGTTACGATGAAGAACGGAAGAAAAGCTATGAAGGGTAAATGTCCCGATTGTGGTACCGGCATGTACAGGATAATGAGTAATAAAGGATAATACAGAGATCACATCACGCGAAAAAGCAAATTTAATAGCTCAAATTGCGGCGGGGAAAAAGGGTGCTGATATTGTTCTCATGGACATGAGGGCACATTCGGCTGCATTTGACTGGTTTCTCCTGGTTAGTGCGAGTTCCTCTCGTAGGATCAAGGCTATATCCGATACAATCAATAAAGAATTGTCTAAATCGAAGGTTTCTACAGTGCGGATCGAGGGGAAAAACGATCCGCGCTGGGTTCTTCTTGATTGTATAGATGTTGTAGTCCATATTTTTCATGAACAAGAAAGAGGATTTTACGATCTGGAACAATTATGGTCGGATGTCCCGCAAGAACGGTTAAATACGAAATGCTTGGAAAAGACGTAACAGAAAGAATAGAAAAAGCCCTCTTAGAAGCCGCCAAAAAATACTTTCAGAATTATCTCCCTGATAGCACATTTCCTGAGAATGAAAAGGCTTCTTTGCAGTTGACACGTGAGAGTAAGCATGGTGACTTGACCTCGAATATCGCTATGCGCTTGGCGGCGTCGGCTCGTTGTTCTCCCATTCTGTTGGGAGAGGGGATAGTCAAGGCTTTAAAAGCGCTTTTAGCGCAAACGGATCTTAATTCGTTCATAGGCGACATTGAGGTTGCCGGAGGCTTTATAAATTTCCGTCTTTCTGACGCTTACTTCTGTACACTTCTTCAGAGTATCTATCGAAAAAAAAGCGATTATGGCCGATCTGATGAAGGGAAGGGTGTACGAGTTAACTTGGAATTTGTAAGCGCGAACCCGACGGGCCCCCTCACGATAGCGCATGGTCGTCAAGCTGCGATAGGGGATGCCCTTTCACGGATACTTGCTTTTGAGGGCTATGATGTCACCAATGAATATTATCTTAATGACTTCGGCAGACAGATAAAGTTGTTGGGGGATTAGGTCGAGATAAGATATCGAGGTCTTTTTGGCAGTGATGAGCCGATGCCCGAAGACGGGTATATGGGGAACTACATTATCGAAATCGCCGAGGAGATAAAGGCGAAGAAAGGTAACAGTCTCAAAGGCGGGACCGATGAGGATAATGAGTTTTTCCGAAAGTATGCGGTTGAATACATGATGAAGCTTATTCACGCGGATCTCGCGGATTTCGGGGTGGAGTTTGATGTTTGGACAAGTCAGGGTGATATTGAAAAGAGAAATGAAGTCGAAGATGTTATAGGGGCTTTGGAAAAAGATGGATATATATACGAGGAAGAGGGAGCCAAATGGTTTGCCTCGACAAAGCTGGGAGACGATAAAGACAGGGTTGTTGTTAAGAGTGACGGGTCTTATACGTATTTGGCTCCGGATATGGCGTACCATAGAGATAAATACAGAAGAGGGTTTGATAAGTTAATTGACTTTTTGGGGCCGGATCATCACGGGTACATAAAAAGAATGAAAGCCGCCGTGCAGGCTTTGGGGCATGACGAAAGTTCGCTTAGTATCATGATAGTACAGCTTATGACCCTTCTCAGGGACGGCAAGGCTGTTTCCATGTCAACGCGCAAAGGGGAGTTTTTAAGCCTTCGCGAGATCATTGATGAAGTAGGGAAGGATGTCGCGCGTTTTTTCTTTCTTTCAAGACGGTTGGATAGTCATTTGGATTTTGATATAGAATTGGCAAAAAAAGAATCAACAGATAATCCGGTTTTCTATATACAATATGCTCATGCCAGAATATGCAGTATTAAGAAGTTTTGCCGCAAAAAACGTCTGGGGCTCTTTTTTCAAAAGACGCGACTGGAAGTTTTGAATACAAAGCATGAAAAGCTCCTTATTAGAAAATTGAGCGAGTTTCCGCTTGCGGTCAAGGCAAGCGCTGAATCTTTGGAGCCTAATAGGATGATCCTGTATCTTAATGAATTGGCTCGTAGTTTTCATTCTTTCTATACCGAATGCCGTGTTGTTACGGAGGACGCTTCTCTTACGAAAGCAAGGCTGCGCTTGGTCGAGTGTGTGCGCATCGTTTTGTCCAATGGTCTGGGTCTGGTTAACATCACATTGCCGGAAAAAATGTAAACCCCGACGTATACCACACGCTATACGCTAATTATGTTTGATCCCCTCAAGCTTTATATCAACGAGAATATTGATCGCGATGAAATAGTATCCGCGCTGGATAAGAGTGGGTATTTGCGAAGTCGTAAGGTTTCCGCCGAAGGCGAATATAGCGTCTTGGGTGAAGTTCTTATTATCTATCCGGTTACATTTGAGTACCCTGTAAGGATAGATCTTACAGACGGCAAGGTTAAACACATCAAAAGTGTTGACATCCTTTCTTTCAAGACCATTACCGACCATAACGCTCTCATCATCCTCCCGGTAAGCGCGCTCAGACGAACGAAGGTCAAAAAACAACCCATAGAGATGGGTGAACTGCCGATCGAGTCTTTTGTTGATATTGAGCCCGGAGATTTCGTTGTTCATTTAGATTACGGGATCGGAAAATATCTCGGAATTAAGAGGATACGCAAGGATGGCGGGTTAAAAGACTATTTTGTTCTGGAGTATAAGGAAGGGGACAAACTGTATGTCGGATATAAAGATCTTCATAAGATCCAGAGATATGTTTCGTTCCATCGAAAGCTTCCCCAGTGTAACAGGCTAAAAGGGAAAAGGTGGAGTTTTTCTAAGAAAAACGCGAAGAAGGGCGCGGCTCGCACTGCCAAAGATCTATTGGATCTTCAGGTGAAAAGAGAAAGTGTTCCGGGGTACGCGTTCAGCAAAGACACCGATTGGCAGGAGAAGGTTGAGGGAGCCTTTCCGTATAAAGAGACCCCGGATCAGCTTAAGGCGACAAAAGCGGTTAAAAGCGATATGGAAAGAAAGCGTCCCATGGACAGGCTTTTGTGCGGAGATGTCGGGTACGGAAAAACGGAAGTAGCGTTGCGCGCGGCTTTTAAAGCTGTTATGGATAATAAGCAAGTCGCGTTTTTAGTTCCGACAACTATACTCGCGGAACAGCACGCCGGTACTCTTAAGAAAAGATTTAAAGAATTCCCTGTTAATGTCGAAATGCTCAATCGGTTCAGGACTGCCCGAGAACAAACAAAGGTTCTGGAAGGCACCAGGCAAGGAACGGTTGATATTGTTGTTGGGACGCACCGGCTGCTTTCCGATGATGTTAAATTTTATGATCTGGGTCTTTTGATCATTGATGAGGAACAAAGATTCGGGGTAAAACATAAAGGTAAAATAAAACGGTTCAGAACTAATGTGGATATTCTTACGCTAACCGCTACTCCTATCCCGAGAACGCTGTATTTAGCTCTAATGGGGGGGAAGGATATATCTGTGATAGAAACACCCCCTCTGGAAAGACTGCCCGTAAATACCGATGTGGTTGAGTATGACAAGAACATGATAAAAGAAGCTCTGAAGAAAGAGCTTGATAGGGGCGGACAGATTTATTATGTTCATAACAGGGTCGAGACTATAGATAGAGTGGCAACCGAGGTGAGCGCGCTTGTTCCAAAGGCACGCCTAATGGTTGGTCATGGTCAAATGAGTTCTAGAATGCTTGAGGGGACCATGATGAAGTTTATGAAGGGTGAGATCGATATACTGGTATGCACAACGATCATTGAATCGGGAATTGACGTACCTAACGCGAACACGATGATCATTAATGACGCGAACAGGTTCGGCCTTGCGGATCTTTACCAGCTCAGGGGTAGAATAGGGAGGTTTGATCGTCCCGCGTTTGCTTATCTCGTTGTTCGTGATGTCTCCACCCTTACACACGAAGTACAGGCCCGTCTAACGGCTATTAAGAAATATCAGGAACTTGGTTCAGGGTTCAAAATAGCTATGAGAGATCTGGAAATGAGGGGCGCGGGAAATATTCTGGGTGTTGAGCAGAGCGGTTTCATCGACTCGATAGGCTTCGATCTCTATTGCCGCCTGTTAAGAGAAGAGCTGGAGAAACTAAAGCTAGATAAATAAGCGGGTCTTTGTAGGGGTGTAGGTAGGGGGGACAGCCTCTTTTTGGGCAAAAAGAGGCTGTCCCCCCTACCTACGAAATATCTTGCCGCGTTGCCGGGATTCTGATATCATGTTCACAATTAAGTAAAATAAGGATACCATGACGTATAGAACTAATAGATATGTGTATATATGCCTAACCGTGGTAGTATTGCTGTTCGCTGTTACCGGTTGTGGCCGGAGTGTGTCTAAGGATGAAGTTCTGGCAACGATCGGTGATATGAAAATAACGGTGGGTCAGTTCAACGAAAGGATCTCTAATCTGCCGGTGCGTTATCAGGCAATCGTAAAAAAACGTAAGGAAGAGTTTCTTCAGGAAGTCATAAGTGATCTTTTGCTTTATCAGGAAGCGTTGCGTAAGGATCTTGATAAAAACAAAGAAGTGCTTAGCGTGATCGCCGAGGCTAGAAAAAAGATATTAACGGCCAGATTACTTAAAGATGAAGTAGATGACGCTATCGCGGTTTCCGAAGAGAACGTAAGAGATTTCTATGTGAAAAATAGTGACAAGTATATGACTCCGGAGATCATGAGGGTGTCACATATACTTGTTCTTTCGGAGGATGAGGCGGATATGATCGTTGAAGAGCTTGCTTCCGGAGCGAAGTTTGAAGATATCGCGCGCGCGAAATCCGTTGACCCTACGGCTCAACGGGGAGGAGATATCGGATATTTTCCGAAGGGTCAGTTGATGCCTGAATTTGAAAATGGATGCGCGACTTTGGACGTTGGCGAGATCTCGGATGTTGTAAAAACTAAATTAGGGTATCACATAATCAAACTTACAGATCGAAGGGCTCCGGAATTACGTCCGCTTAAGCAGGTAAGAGATAAAATTAAGGTGAGCCTCAGAACGGCTAAACGGAGGATCATGTTTAACGCGATGCTGAAAAAGCTGCGTGAAGAGACCATGATAGAGATCAACAAGAAAGCTTTAGACAGCGTCGGAAAAATTGAAAAAGATAAGGACAAGTAAGAGGGAGGGAATATGCATACGTGGAAAAAGGTGAAATCTTGTATTCTTCTGTTGATCGGCTTTGGGATCATAATGATGTCTTTGTTAGCGTTCGCGGCAATTATCGATAAGGTGATAGTTGTTGTGAATGATGAGGTTCTTACTCAGCGTGAGTTCGATCGTGCCTTTGCGCCGGTAGAAGCGGAGTTTAAGAAGAACCTTCAGGGTGAAGAGCTGAAAGAACGATTAGAGGAAGCCAGAAAATACTTTTTAGAGAATATCGTTAATTCTAAACTAGCGGTTAGTTTGGCAAAACAGGACAAGGTGGAGATCGATGAAGCGGTGCTTCAGGAAAGAATAAACAAGGTAAAAGGCTATTACGATACTAATGAAGAATTTTTGCAAGCGCTAAATGAAAAAGGCACGAATCTATCGGAATTTGAAAAAGAAGTACGCGAAAAAATGTTGGCACAAAAAATCCTGGAAAAAGAAGTATCTTCTAAAATAAATGTTACTCCTTCGGAAATACAGGAGGTATATGGCAAGAACAAGGACAAGTTTGTTGTCCCGGAGGGGGTTAAGGTACGGGGGATAATGGTGAGGAAAAAGGAGGTCTCTTCCCAAAATGAAGAGAGGCGCAAAATAGACGCCATTCTTGAGGAAGTAAAAGGGGGCAGGGACTTTGCTGAACTGGCAAAAGAGAAGTCGGAAGGCCCTTATGCCGATAGGGGCGGCGATATGGGCTTTGTGGCAAGGGGAAGCGTACTTAAAGAAATAGAGGACGCGGTTTTTCCGCTAAAGAAGGGTGAAATATCGCCTGTGGTGGAAACAAAGATCGGATACCATATATTTTTGGCGGAACAGATCGAGGAGCCGCGAACATTGGAACTCAAAGAGGTGAGTGACTACATAAAAGAGCAGATCTTTAATCGTAAGTTTGGGCAGGAATTAAGTAAATGGTTCGCGGATAAGAGAAAGAATGCGTATATCTCGTATAAATGAACCCCATGTTTTCATAACAATGGGTGACCCGTCCGGTATCGGGCCGGAAATAATAATGAAATCAATGGCAAGCCCCTCGCTTGAGGGGCTTGCCATTTTTGTTGTTATTGGTGATGGGGGCACGATGGAAGCCGCGGCTAAGAAATTTTGGGGCGGGAAGATCTCAATTACTTCGCTTCGAGAGCAACGTGAGAAGTGTTCTTTTTTGCCTGACGTACTTAATGTCGTGGATCCCGGAGGCGAGATAGGGGAAATCCTGCCGGGCAATCCTACTGATGAGGGGGCACAAAAAGCACTGGATTCCTTATCCGCGGCTGTTGAACTAGTACAAAAGTCATCGGGGCGGTATCCGAGCGCGTTGGTTACAGCGCCGGTAAGCAAAGAAAGGATCGCTTCAAGAAGTCCGGGTTTTATCGGTCATACCGAGTATTTTCAGGAGGCATTTTCCTCGGAATTGGTTACTATGGTTATGGTCGGCCGCAATTTGACAGTGGTGCCGGTTACGCGACATATTCCGATCAAGGATGTCGCCGGCGTATTGACCGAGGGGCTTATTGAGAAAACATTGTTACAGGTTATTGAGAATCGAGTTATCATTAGCGGAAAAGAAGAAGTGAAAATCGGGGTATGCGCTTTAAATCCGCATGGCGGTGAAGGCGGCAAGATAGGAACGGAAGAAGAAGATGTCATCGCGCCGGCTGTTCGTGCCGCGAAAAATATATATACCAACATTGAGGGGCCGATGTCAGCGGATGTAATGTTCTATAAAGCCGTAAAGGGTGGGTTCGATATTGTTTTGGCAATGTATCATGATCAAGGGCTTGCCCCATTTAAGATGGTTGATTTTGATAATGGGGTTAATATGACACTTGGTCTCAATGTGGTTAGAACTTCTCCCGACCATGGTACGGCATTCGATATTGCCGGCAAAGGAATCGCGAGTTCCGAATCCATGGAAGCGGCGATCAAATTGGCCGTGCGCGCTGTCTCGCAGGACACTTGACAGCGTGGGGGATGTTCCGTGCTCAAACATGCGTAAAAATTCGGGGACAGTCCACACGCTTCGCGTGGGACCGTCCCCGAATTAAACAACAAAATGTTGTTATTCCCGCGGGGTACCGACCGAAGGTTGGTCCGGGAATCTATTAGCCAATGAAATCAATGAGTTTTGGATCCCCGCTTTTCCGGCTGTGTCGTAATTTGTTTTACGGATGGTCGCGTACAAGATATTGTAGGGGTTCGATTTATCGAACCCGATATAACGGGCTTGATGAATCAAGCCCCTACATTACGACACAGTCTGTTCGCGGGGATGACAAAAAACGGCGTTTTGCATAACCCTATGGTAGAACAAACAATGGAATTGAAAGAGATCAAAAAGCTGTGGAGGGAAAACGGGTTTCGTCCCAAGAAACGAATGGGGCAGAATTTTCTTATAGATGAAAATGTGCGCGGCAACATTATAAAGGCGTTTTCTCTTTCAGGAAGTGAAACGGTCGTTGAGATAGGCTCGGGTTTTGGTGTTATGACATTCGAGGTGGCTTCCGGGTGCAAGAAACTTTATGCTGTGGAAAAGGATGCGACGATATGTCAGATAATGGAGCCATATTTCAGCAAGGCCGGCAATATAGAACTTATTAACGGGGATATATTGCAGTTTGAGATAGATAATGTGACAGGGCAAAACAGAGAGATACTTGTTTTTGGAAACATTCCGTACTATATCTCGACCCCCGTCATAGAGCATATGATCGACAATAAAAAACGCATCAAAGCATTATATCTTGTGATGCAGGAAGAACTTGCTGATCGAATCGTTTCACCTCCGCATTCAAAGGTTTATGGCTCTTTAAGCTGTTTTGTCCAGTATCATACGGCAGCGAGAAAGCTTTTTAAAATATCAAGAAACTGTTTCTTCCCGACCCCGCAGGTGGGTTCTTGTCTTCTGGAGCTCAAAATGCTTAAGTCGCCCAGCGTGGAGGTGAAAGACGAAGCGCTGATGTTCAAGATAATCCGCACAGCATTTGGTCAAAGGCGAAAAAAGATGATAAATCCTTTGTCCGGACCGCGTTTCGAGACGATGGACAAAGCTTCCTGGATTGAGATCTTTCGTGAATGTCAGATAGAGGTATCAAGCCGTGCTGAGAATTTGTCTCTTCCGGAATATGCGCTCCTGAGCGATGCGGTTACTGAGAGGACGTAGGGGTGGGTACCCGATATATGGCGGGTAAAGACCAGACGATCGTGTAAAATATTTTGGCACTTTCGTGTCGCGTAGGAGCGGCCTCCGGCCGCGAACAAAAAGATATAATTCGAGGCCGGAGGCCACTCCTACGAAATTGTTTCCAGGCCCAATTGTTTCCAGGCGATAGTGTAACATATTGTGGGCACTTTCGAAGTGTCATCCTGAGCGAGGGCGAAGCCCGAGTCGAAGGATCTGGCATAAGGTCTTTGAAAAAATAAAAAAATGGCATACCCTAATGGTTGTTATTGTTGAAGTA
>JAJRVD010000040.1 GCA_024277375.1 Candidatus Omnitrophota bacterium
CCGCGCCAAGACCTTCGAATATTTTTTGTATCATATCTCTCCCAACGGCGGAATGTTGATACAAAACTATTTTTTTGCCGGACAAAGCATCCTTCGGGAATACTTCCAGATAACGGTTTATGTATCCGTCGGTGGCTTCCGGCTCCAGTGCCCCCCCCGGAGGCATTACTTTTTCCCTGAACCTCCCTGAAGGATGAAAAAGAGATCCCTCCTGACCTTTCCCCAGTTCAGCCGCACGGGCCGCGGTAATATTCCTTAAAATATCCGACTCATCCGCCTTCAAAACCTCGCCTGAAGTTTTTGTAAATTTTATACCGTTCCTGTCATCCGGAATATGGCTTCCCGTAACCATTATGCCAGGTATACCTTTGCGTATGGCATAATAAGCAAGTGTAGGGCTTGGAACATTACCACATGAGACTACTTTACAACCTGCGTCTTAAATGGCCTTCGCCACAGCGGTGATTATCTTGGGTGTGCTGGAACGAAGGTCTCCGGCGATAGCTATTTCACCACCGTCAGATATCTCCCCTCTCTCTTTTAAAAACAATATAAATCCGGTCGCGTTTATATAACACTCCTGATCTGTCATATTCTCGACTTTGTCTCTCAGTCCACTGGTCCCGAATTTTAACGGCTTGATCTTCTGTTCTTCTGTGCTGTTTAATTTATTCACTTCTTCCATCCTTCTTTGTTCAAGTTCTTCCATACTTATTCCAAACATCTCATTATACGCGTCTAAAAAAGAAATGTCATTGCCAAAAACAGGCACATCATAGGTATTGGCTTTATCCCTAAGGTCCGTGCCCTCGGCCACTTTCATGTCAACTTTACCTTTTGAGGTAAGAACCGATGCGCCTCTGGAGGCCACATCTAAACAAAGGTCCTCCGCACCCAAAGATTCGTAGAGACCGCTTTTATCCTTTAACACTGTTTTCCCGCGCCGCACACTTCTAACGGCAAAGGCTCCGGTCGCCTCAAGATCCTTAAATTCCGAATCCAGAATAACACTGTTTTTCACACACCCGTATCCCCTGACCTTGGAATTCACTATAACCGAATTTTTTACAGTTACATGCGGGCTCAACTCAGAATTTACTATAATATTTCCCTCATCATCAGATTCCAAAGGAAGATCCGCGATTTTCCTGGCGCATACGCCCTTGTCGCCATCGTCCAAAAGCGTGAGAAACTTATCGCGCATCGCGCTATGTTGTCCGATATCCGCCCAATACGTATCGCGCCCCATATCAAATGTTTTAAGATTAAGATCCCTCCGGTGTTTTTCTTTGAAAGTTTTTTTGATCCTCTGCACTTTTTGAAAAAAATCCGGAACCATTTTTATAAGTTCTTTTATGCCTTCATCCCGGCAGGATTTCTTTTCCCAGACAGCAATATCTTTTTCATCCATAGCCAGAGCCATAAGAAAATACGGATCAAAGTCAATACGTACGCCGTCAGTTTCTATCTCCGGCTCAAAGATCTCTAACGCTATATCCAGAACTTCATAAGAAACCGCGACGGGGCCCAAGCTGATACCCGCGTAATACTTTCCATCATCATACGGTTTTATCCCCATTTTTTTCAGGCGCTTTATTAAAACATCTTTGTCGTTACGAGATAACTGCGCTATCATATTGTTCTTATCATCGAAAACAACCCAGTCTTTTTGCCGGGCAAGTTCATCGGTTATCTCAACGGTAGATATGATCTTGATAACGTCATGCCCCGTCATATCTTCCTCAGGAGAAGGATCTTTTGTCAGATCACGCGAGGCGACCTCAGTTTCATCTCCCCATTTGTTCAGAACACCTCTAAAACCCCTTTTTTCGATATATCTGGCTACGGGCGTAAAGTAAAAGAGCGCCTCTTCTATGGCTGTAAACGCAAAAGGGGACAGCCTCTTTTTGGCCAAAAAGAGGCTGTCCCCTTTTGCCGGGGTAACTTCTATCGCGGGTTTACGGCATCCTTTGGCTTGTGTAATAGGCGACATCCGCTCACCGCGGCCGAAAAGCATACCGATCAAGGCGAGGCGGTCCCTGTACGGGATTTTCTTTGATACAGCGGCTTCTTTAATATACCGATACGCGAGAAGCGTGCCTAAGAAATTACCTTCTCTGGTCTTTTTGCCTATTTTTTCTTGAAGGGAAAGGATAAACGTACTGCCATCAGAATTAAAAAGGCGGCGAGATACCTCGCTTAACCTCTTCTGCCAGGCATTCTTGTCAGTTTCCGAGCCGGAAACAACCGCGACGATCTTTACGCTGTCATTACCCTCGCTGAACTTACGCGCGGCATCAATATTAGTGAGTATAGTAGTGGGGGCCTTCATACGCTGTATAGTATATGATAGAGTTGGGGTACGGGTCAAGGATGTTAGGCATGGGGACACTTACAAGGTTAATTTTGTACCGAGTGCAAGGCTACCTTCGTACCCGGTACAAAGTAGACACAAAGTAGACAATAAACGGGGACTGGCAACACAAACACTATACACTAGATATTATACAGACCACATGACTTTACGCCTCGCATTAAGTGCATCTTGCGGATTAAAAGCCTTTATGGGCATATTCATAAGAAGAACACTGACATAGTTTATCCATTTTTCCAAAGAGGCTATATCTGATGGCATCCCTATTCTGTCTTCCAAGTTCGAATTCCATATTGCAGATACTTCTGTATAAGACAAAAGACCATATAACAACATATCATCCCTATCCAGAGCTTTAACTCCATTTTGCCTAAAAAGGTCTTTAATATCCGTCAATACAGACTCCGTCCCCGGGTTAACTAATTCTTTCTGTACCATCTCTTTTGTAACAGTTGCATTGAAAAGTGCAGCAGCTATCGCCTCCCATGTATTGGCTAATCCGTTAGTCACTCTACCTTCTTCCAGCACACTCTCCGGCAACCAATAGAATCTAACATCTTCGATGAATTTACGCCTGGCGGCTTTTTCCGATTCATCTGTTATCTTCTTTGTTTTAGCAATAAAATCAGCTACTTCATTTTTAGTAGCATACAAGGTCACGGTTGCCCCTGGAATAGTCTTGATCTTCATGGCATCTTCCAATGTTCCACCCCTACGAACGCTTTTAAGTGTTACACTGTCTGATCCCATAACCTCGTCTCTAAACTTCCTTTGATACCATGCTCTCGTTCCGGGTCTACTTTTAGAATCAGAGCCTTCTCTGAACATCTCAGCACGCATTATGTGGTTAGTTTTCCCAAGTTTTCTAACAAGGTCTATATTCTTTTTTAACACATGTGCCACTGAATACATGCTGTTTTCTTCCTCTGTCTTTTCATAATCTACCTTAAGAACAACTGCTTCATCGCTCAAGTTTTTGATCACATATTGAAATCGTCCGTCAGCAAATATGCCCGGCAATTCAAAATCTCCTCTTAAGGCGGTTCTGATCAGGCCTTTTTTAATAATTATCCGTTCATATTGATGGAATTCTATTTCTTCGTCACCAACCGCAATTGATATTTTATCACCTTCCTGCACAACTATCACATGATCTCTACCCCCAATAATTGGAGACGGTTTCGCTTCTTTTCCGTTTATAGTAAGCTCCTCGGTCATTCGAATTACTCCATTCCCCTCTTCTACTACACCAACCACGCTGGTTGAATAAACTTTGTCATCGCCAGGCACATCAAGTTTTTCGCCCGTTTCAAATGCCTTTTGAACTTTTTCCGTCTCGTAAACCGGCTTAACACTTACATGAACAATCGCATCCACATCCAAAGCTTCAATAGTATATGTTGATCCCATTGTGGGTAATATTCTCATCTCATCACCCTGTTTGAGAATGTATGACTTTGTATCGCTAAATGTTATCTTAACCCGACCCTGCTCGACGAAAACAGGATGGTGTCTGCCCTGCAATAATATCGGGGCTTCCATTGATTGACCTTTTTCTATAACATATTCACCACTAATGTATGCAGAAGGAACATGGTCGACAACATTAAAAACAGCTCCCTCTATTGCGTCCATCTGCTCTTTTCTTACTATATGAGCCTCATAATCTGTCTTTTTGAGATATCCTTTTTCATCTATACTGTCAATAATAGCTCGCAATTCATCCTGTGGCATCGTAAGTACATCTTTTTTCTTTTCTCGAGAACGGATATATCCTTTATCGATCAACTCATCAAGAGCAGCATTAAATTCGTCCATTTTCCCCGCTTCTCTAGCGGCAAGTACCCTGGAGCGAATTTCCTCAGCGTCTTCTTTTCTCTCCGGCGAATAACTTTCCCACTTTATCGTGTCACTAAACGACTTAGTTTCCAAAGGATCAAACCGGGACGAAATATCTTTAGTTTCTATTACGGTC
>JAJRVD010000041.1 GCA_024277375.1 Candidatus Omnitrophota bacterium
CTTCAACAATAACAACCATTAGGGTATGCCATTTTTTTATTTTTTCAAAGACCTTATGCCAGATCCTTCGACTCGGGCTTCGCCCTCGCTCAGGATGACACTTCGAAAGTGCCCACAATATGTTACACTATCCCGCAGATAACTTATGGATCGATAGTGAGATAAGTTATACCTGCGGACTATATCCTGAGAGAGACCGAGCCTTGCGAGGTCGAACCGAAGGATCTCAACCGATTAAGATAACTTATGGGGCGATAGTGAGATAGGTTATGGGTTTGGTGAGGGTTAAACAGGGTGATCTCGTTTTTCGAGTTCAATTTTTTGTATACTATCGAGATAGGTGTCCACTTCTTCCATATTTTTAAAAATAGGGCTTCCTTTGAGAACGTGTACTATTTCAAGCACTTTCTTTATCTGCGACTGAACATTTATCAACGCAACCGTCTTCTTCTTGTCTTCCATAACTTTTTTTGTATGAAATATCACGCCCAATCCCGCGCTGCTTATGTATTCTAATTCATACAGATCTAAGACGATCGCTTCCGGGCCTTTTTCAATTTCGGTTTTTACTTTTTCTTCCAACAAATAATACGTATCCGAATCCAGCCTGCCTCGTGGAACAATTACACACACACCTTCTTTGTGTTCCTTGATCTCAACTTTAAGCATATAAGTTCCTCTCGGGATTATTGTGTTTTTTTGAGATATTGTTCGGCGGCTTCTTCAAAGGAGAGATTCCCGTGGTCGAGCCTGTTGCGTTCGTTACGAAATTGATCTATCTCATGTACTTCTTTTTCAAGACTTTCCATAAAACCATCCGGAATAGTCAAAAATCTAGCTCCGAGCTTGAATCCTTTGTCTTTTCTCTTTTTAGAATGAACGACAACCGCTTTTATCGTAAACCTTTTGTTTTTAAGAAAGATCTGGAGTTCCACTTCCTCGTTCTTCTTTACATTTTCAGGGCCGTTAACGGCTACACCTCCAGAGGAAACATCACTTAATCTAAAAGTGTGCTCTCGGCGACCGGCTCCACCTTCGATCGGGTAGGCGATCGAATATCTTTTCCATTGTCGTCTTTCTTCCATAGCGCTCGTATTATATCACACAAAAAACCCGAAGTAAAGTAAGAGTGTAAAAAGCCTGATATTTTGCGCTCTTTTATTCTTCGATCTTCCCCACAAACAGTAGGGGGAATACGATATCACTGATACAGCATGGGAGCCATACAGCAAGGAACAAAAAAACAAATATGCCTACGTAATATACCCAGCTTAAAGATTGCCCTATCGCCATAATAACGTGAAATAAGGATGCCCATGTGCTTATAAGCACATGTCCTGCGTGTGGGAATTTGGTTGAAGGCCGATAAAAGGCTATCCCTACCCCAACCGCCGCGAGAGGCAAAACAAGATACCACTTTTCAATAAACCCGATATGAGCTTCGGCATGGGGCATCCCCAACAGCTTTTCTCCTAAAAAAGGCATTACTGAATCGCTCAAAGTAGCTATCCCGATCGCCCCAAAGAATCCAATGGCTATCATTGGCCAATGTTTACATTTTTTTATATCTGTAGGACATTTATGGTTTCGGTACATCGACGCGGATACAAGCGCGCTTAAAATCACATGGAGAGGATGAAATACATAAAAAGCGTTATACGCGGCTTTGTGGGGCATTTTATAAAGAAAGGCCATTATGATTATGCCCGTCAACGCCCCTAATACGGTGAACGGCGCATGGTGTTTTAATTCATCAAGTATAAGTTTTTTCGTCTCAGGCACTTGTCCGTCCATTCTTTCTTTTCACAAGAAACATTTTTGCCCTGCCCAGCAATTCATTTATCGCCTCTATTTTATTGGGGATACTACATCCGGCGACTTCATAGTGTCCGCCTCCGCCATAGCTCGCGGCTAAATTCGCTATATTGATATCTCCCTTCGATCTCAAGCTGACCCGCAAACGCTTTTCATCCCTTTCTCTGAACAAGACCACGATCTTAACGTCTTTTATCGCCCTCATCTCATCCGCCACCGCGTCAACATCACCGTCTTTGCCGTTCACTTTTTTGAAGTCCCTTTTCTTTACTATAGACCAGACAATACGGCGGTTTTCCAGAAATTTACATCTGGAGAGACATATCCCGGACAGAATGGCAACTTGTTGTGTCCTTCCCCAAAAAACCAATTCTACCAGTTTATGAAAATCCGCGCCTGTTGCCACCATCTTTTCACAAACTTTGAAGGTAAAAGGCCTTACATTGGGCAGGCGGAAGGCATTGGTTTCAACGATGATAGAGGTAAGTATGTTTTGCGCTATTCTTTCGGTAATCTCGACTTTCATGCGATTGAGAAGCATGTATATTTGTTCCCCCACCGCGGCCGCTAGTGGGTCTACCACTCGTATATCTCCGAATTCCTCCCGGCTTTGGTGATGGTCGATCTCTATTATGGTTCTCGCTCTCCGGATATCGCTATATACTTTCCCAAGCATCTTGCTGGAACTGCAATCAACCGTAATCGCCAAGTCTACATTCTTTGTAAGCTTTTTCACTATTTTGTTTGCCCCGGGAAGGTGTCGGTATTTGTTCGGGACGCCATCCTGGCTGAGCAAATACACTTTTTTGTCTAACTGCTTAAGCCCTTCGGCCAAGGCCAAAAGAGATCCTATCGCGTCTCCGTCAGGATTGATGTGACATGCTATCGCTATGTTCTTAGCTTTAGAAATGTGGTCGGCGGCTTGTTTTAATCCCTGCATATTTTTATCGGATGGTTTTTAATCGAAGTTTTTATTCTTTTTTCGCATTGCTATTATAGCACACTTCAGTTCTAACACAAAAAACCCCGCCTGAACTTAAGCGGGGTTTTTAATTAGTTCACACTTGTAAGGCGCGCACTGTTACATGGCATTTACAGCCTCTTGGATCAACGGCAAAACACCTGCTGTTTCTTCTTTTGTCATCCGTCCTAATTTAGTAAACCGGAACTCACCTTGTGTGTTTTTGTTTTCTCTGGTGATCTGAAGTTTTTTAGCTCCCTTATTGTAGGAATACACGCTTACTGTTATTCTGTCATCTTCAGCTTCCCATGTTTTAGAAAACAGGCTTTCATCTAAACTGCGATCGTACGGCATCTTTCCCCCCTCGGTTATTATATAATTATTTGTATATCTATATATCCTTACTATACTATACAAGAATAATGGCTCAGCCAAAAAAGTCAAGGCCCACATAAAATTATTTTGTTTTCCGGCCCTTCACTTCCTCTTCCAGTTTCTCTATTAATTCATCTGTTGTTTTCGCTATCCCCGGAGATACTCCCCGGATCTCGCCTATTCGTTTTTTTATGCCCCTCAGCAGCCCCGCGAATCGATTTAATATTCCTAGATTTTCTTTTTCCCTTTCTTCGGGTGTTTTTTCCATAGCGTTCTTTTTTGTCATCACCTTTATCTCTTTTTTAATATCTTTTACGTCTCTCCCCTCTTCCAGGACATACTTTTTTACTTTCGAGAGATCGTTTTTGGATATATCTTCTCTGGCGCTTACTTTCCTTAGTTCATCAACAGCTTCATATGTCGGAACAACAGGGGCTTCAACTTTCTGCTGGTAATCTTTTTGCAAATATTCCGGTTTTTCTTTTTTCAGGAACATATAGGATCTCACCAGCTTAAACGCTGTATCCTTTCGTATCCCTATCTCCTTTGAGGCAAAAGAATCAAATTCCTCATACCCCCAGCTTTTATACATTTTTTGTTTCTGTATCGTGTATAAGATGTGTCCCAGCTCTATCCAGGAGGTTTTAAAATCTCTGGTTTTTTCCAGCACCTGATACCGCAGAGAAGACGCGTCAATTGTCCCCATTTTTTCTTCAAGATTTTTTATGGCTTTTGTTTTTTTGTTTTCCACTCGCTATCCTTTCTCTGCGGCCCTATTTGATCTGACCGACCAGCTCTATAACGGTATCCATCGGCTCTACAACCGAATATCCGGAGTTTTCAAAATCGACGTTTGTGTATCCGTGCTTGACGTTAAGCCATTCCTCTTCAAAGGGGATAAACTGCGTAACGATCCCGATCGGTAGAAACCTTTTTTTCGCGAGACCCACGTCTTCCACTTCGATGCACGGGCCGCCGCTATTGCCGTAATACGCCGGGCAGTCCAATATAATGGTTTTGTTTTTATTGTTTTTCCCCGCTATTATTCCTTTCCTGAGAAGCGGTTTTGTGTAATCGATCTGCGGGATCTGTTTGATCCCCAAAGATGTGGGATACCCAAAAATAAAAACATCGTTGGAGAGAGAAACTTCATTATACTTTTTCACTTCTTTCAGATCTATTACGATGATCTCTCCCTTCGTTTCTCCTTCTTTTTGAAAAACCCCCTTCGCGTATTTAAGCCCCTTTTTCCCGCCTTTGGTGACTACATCCGCTATCTTCATCACAACAACATCTTTAGTGGGGTGTATCTTCATGTTTTCCCGGTCCCAGAGAGACTGCAGATCAAGTGAAACAATTATAGATTCGTCCAGCTCCAGAGGAAAAGCTTGCGCCAACAAAACCGCTTTTCTGCTCTTTAGAATAAGTCCTTGTCCGGATGTTCTTTGATTGAACAAAATGTGTTTTGCCGTAACAAAAAATAGTTTCTCGTCCAGCCCTCTTACATAAAACCCGGTCGCGTTAGATCCGTCTTCCAGGATAACCTGCACAGGATAACACAAATTATTGTCCGGGAGCGCGGTTGCTTCCGCCCCTTTCCTCGGAACAAGCGCCATAGAAACAAAAAGAATAACAAAAAAATACACACTTATCTTCTTCTTTATTTTTTTCATTTTTCCCTCTTTTTTTTGTTTAGGGGTTAAAGTCTATTTTTCCGGTTTCCGGCAGGTTCTTCTTTGCTTCTTCAAGTTTCTCTCTGGGATCCCTTTGTGCTTCTCTTCTTCTTTCGGCGTCTTTTACTTGTCTTTCCAGCCGCGCCATAAACCGTGCTCTCTGCTCCTCGCTCGCCTTTGTTTGCGCCTTTTTCAAGTCTCCTGACACCAAAAACACTACCGCTCCGACCACAACCAGGACAATAACGGCAAATATGATCAATTCTTTTTTTGTTCTTCCTTCTATCACTGTTTATTTCCTTCGTTTTTTCTCCGCAGCCATTTTTTATGCAAGAAGTTAAATATCCATCCTTTTTCCTCTTTTTTAAGCTTTATTCCCATTTTATAATGTTGTCCGCCGAATCGATCGCCATCGCTCAGCCACACGATCTCACCTTTCGCTATCGCGGGAGCGCTTCCATCCGGGGACATCAATTCGATCTCCACTTCGACACCTTCCGGGATCGCGCTTTTACACGTAATCCCCAACCCTTCTTTGCTGAAGTTGTTTAGTTCAACTTCCGGTTTATTCGTTATTTTGGGGCACAGCCCGTTCAACGCCATATTAAACCGTTCGTGTTCCCTGTATTCTTTCATAATACGCTCCCATATAACTTCATGATCATGTTTAGCTTCTTTCATAGCAGGGGCACGGCGCGCCGTGCCCCTGCCCTCATCAGAAAAGTATACTATACTTCTATTTTAAAGCAAGCTTGAAGACCTATAAACAAAAGGCCCGGTTCCTTACGGAATCGGGCCTTTTAAAAATGGCGAGGCGGATGGGGTTCGAACCCACGACCTTCGGATCGACAGTCCGATGCTCTAACCAGCTGAGCTACCGCCCCTTAAAAGTCCATCTTTTATATCATAGAACCGGTCTCTCGTCAATTTCTTTTCCTTCATGCCCGGTCGCGAAGGGATCCCCCCAGGAGGCTGTGTCGTAATTCGTTTTGCGGATGGCCGTATGCAATATATTATATCGGGTTCGATCCATCGAACCCGATATAACGGGCTTGATAAATCAAGCCCCTACATTATGACACAGCCTGTAGAGAGGGTTCTGTTCTACAGAAAAAGGGGCCAGTCCACGCGCTCGCTTTGCTCGCTTGGGACAGTCCCCTTTTTTCCGTTAAACTGGTGGGCGATGTAGGAGTCGAACCTACGACATCTACCTTGTAAGGGTAGCGCTCTAGACCAACTGAGCTAATCGCCCTATATAAAATTCGTAACGGCTATTATAGCCTAGACCCTTGTCGCGGTCAAGCTTCTACTCCTTCTCTTCGGATCGTTCGCCGCCGGAAGCGTCTCCCTCTTCCTTCTGGGGGCTTAGTCCAGCCGCCTGTTCTTCCGCCTCGTCCTCTTCTTCTTTCGCGATAACCTTAGCAATATCCGTTAATTTGTCAGCTGCCTTTAAGTTTATAACTCTAACTCCTTGAGTAGATCGACCTATATTGCTTATCCCGTTAACCGGAACTCTTACCACCATCCCCGCTTTTGACATTAGCATTACGTGGTTCTCTTCGCGTACGCTTCTGATCCCGACAACCGGCCCGTTCTTTTCAACTATCTTAAGGTTTATAACACCGCTTCCCCCGCGGGATTGCATTCTATACGCGTCGAATTCTGTCCTTTTTCCGAACCCTTTTTGGGTAACCGTTAAAAGCGTTCCATCCGGATCGGTTTTCACCATGCCCACAACAATATCTTTCTTTTTAAGGCTTATGCCTTTAACACCTTGCGCGCCTCGTCCCATGGACCTGATGTCTTTTTCTCTAAACTTGATCGCTTTCCCGCTTTCGGTGGCTAGACAGATCTCGTCCTCTCCGTTGGATAGAAGAGATTCTATAAGCTTGTCTCCTTTTCCGAGGGTGATGGATATTATTCCGCCTTTCCGCGGGTTACTAAATGCTTTAAGTGGTGTCTTTTTTATCTTTCCCTGCTCGGTCGCCATAACAACATACTGCCCTTCATGAAATTCTCTCACAGGAACAACGGATGTTATCTTTTCGTCTTGTGAGATCCCGATAAGGTTGACTATAGGCCGGCCTTTTGTTCTCCTGCCCGCTTGAGGAATAGTGTGCACTTTTAACCAGTGCAGTTTCCCTTCCGAGGTAAAGATCAGCATATAGTCATGCGTTGAGGCAACAAACAAATGTTCAATAAAGTCTTCTTCTTTTGTTTCCGCGCCGGTCACACCTTTTCCTCCGCGCCGTTGTTTTTTGTACGCGCTCACCGGAAATCGCTTGATATATCCGGCGTGACTTATCGTAATTACCATGTCTTCCTCGGCAATAAGATCTTCTATGTCTATGTCTTCAGCCGCCGCGGTTATTTCCGTGCGTCTTCTGTCTCCGAACTTCTCTTTTACCTCAACGGTCTCATCTCTTATTATTTTCATCACTTTCTGGTCGCTCGCGAGGATCCCTTTAAGCTTTTCTATAAGTTTTAAAAGCGTCAGATATTCATCTTCGATTTTTTTTGTCTCAAGGCCCGTAAGTTGCTGCAACCTCATAGCGAGTATCGCCAGTGCCTGTCGTTCCGAAAGACCGAACTTTTTAATAAGGTCTTCTTTCGCGGCCTCCGGATCTTTCGATTTCTTTATCAGCTTTATTACTTCGTCCAGATTGTCCAGGGCGATCTTTAAGCCTTCAAGAATATGCGCTCTTTCTTCCGCTTTTGCCAAATCGAATTTTGTCCTGCGAACAATGACTTCTTTTCTGTGTTTAATAAAAAGCTCCAAAACTTCTTTCAGGCTTAACACCCGAGGCTCTCCGTCGACTATGGCCAACATTATCACACCAAAGCTATCTTTCATCTGTGTGTGCTTGAACAGCTGGTTCATGACCACTTCCGCGTTAGCCCCTCTTTTGATGTCTACCACTATTCTCATGCCATCTCTGTCAGACTCATCTCTTATATCTGAGATGCCATCAACTTTTTTGTTTTTGACAAGATCCGCGATAGCCGTGATCAATTTGGCCTTGTTGACCTGGTACGGGATCTCTGAAACTATGAGAGCTTCTCTTCCCTGCTTCTTCTGTTCTGTATGCACTTTAGCGTGAAGTTTTAAATACCCTCTTCCCGTAAGATACGCTTTACGTATACCGTCACGCCCGCAGATAAGAGCACCTGTCGGAAAATCCGGACCGGTAACTATTTTTAGCAGGTCCTCGATGGGGCACGCGGGTTCATCTATTACGTGACATACCGCGTCAGCGATCTCTGTCAAGTTGTGCGGCGGAATGTTTGTCGCCATCCCTACCGCTATTCCGCTGGAGCCGTTAAGAAGAAGGTTGGGGAGAACGGCAGGCAGAACCGTCGGCTCTTGAAGCGATCCGTCAAAGTTAGGTCTCCATTCTATTGTTTTTTTCTCTATGTCTTTCATCATCCATTCGGAGATCTGCTGCATTCTGGCTTCGGTATACCTCATCGCCGCGGCTGAATCGCCGTCTACAGACCCGAAGTTGCCTTGCCCGTTCACCAGCGGGTATCTAAGCGAAAACTCTTGTACCATGCGCACCAGAGCGTCATAAACCGCGCTGTCGCCATGCGGATGATATTTACCCAAAACTTCACCAACGATCCTCGCGCATTTTTTGTAAGCTTTGTTGTGCACTATCCCCATATCTTTCATGGCGTATAAGATACGTCTGTGTACGGGCTTTAAGCCATCCCTGACGTCGGGTAAAGCGCGCCCCACAATTACGCTCATGGCGTAATTGATGTAGGAGTTCTTCATTTCTTCTTCAATATGTATCGGTATTATTCTCTCGTTCTGCGTATACATTTATTTTCCTTTCTTTTCCTTTAGTGAAGATTGCTGCGTCGCTCCGCTCCTCGCGATCAGACTGTGTCATAACGTAGGGGCTTGATTCATCAAGCCCTTTATCTCGGGTTCGATAAATCGAACCCCTACAATATATTGTTTTCTCCGGCCAGCCGCAAAACAAATTACGACACAATCCGAATGACAGGGCACTCTACACGTCCAAGTTTTTTACGTCTCTCGCGTTTGACATAATAAAATTTCTTCTCGATTCAACATCATCACCCATCAAAATAGTGAACATCTCATCGGCCTGCACGGCATCTTCTATTGTTACTTTTTGCAAGGTCCTCTTTTCGGGATCCATCGTGGTTTCCCAAAGCTGGTCCGGGTTCATCTCCCCCAACCCTTTATACCTTTGTATGGTCATCCCTTTTTCGCCTTCACTCATAACGTACTCTAAAAGCTTGCGTAAAGAAAATATTTCGGTTGTCCCGTTTATCAGAAATACGGGCTTTTCTTCGCCCTTCTTTTTGCTTTCTTTTTTCTCTTCCTCTTCTCTTTCTTTTCTTTCGTAATCCGCTATGTCCAGATTAAACTTCGCTACTTCTTTAGATAGCTTCTCCAGCTCTCTCGCTTCGTAAAATTCATGGACAACAAGAGCCTCTTTCTTCTCTTCGGTGTCGTCCTCTTTGTCGTCCTCCATCTGGATCTCTTCTTCTCCTTTTTTCCCCCTCACTTTTGCTAATTCATCGTCGGTATACAGGTATATGTATGTCCCCTCCACTTTCACTCTGTATAGTGGTAATTTTTGGGTTTTCGCATGTCTCATCTCCAGATACTCTCCAAACTTTACTCCATGTCTCTCAATTGCGCTCGTCAGCTTTTCGAGTTTAACCAAGAGCTCCAATAGCTCGCGGAGCTTTTTCGGGTTTATTTTTTTCTTCTCTTTCGCGTTTTCTGCTTCCATCCCGTCTAGGCCCAGATCCATCAGGAAGTCTTTCATCTCTATTTCCGTATTTATGTATTGTTCCTTCTTTCCTTTTTTTACCCTATACAAGGGCGGCTGCGCGATATATACATGTTCCTGCTCTACAACATCTTTCATCTGGCGGAAGAGAAAAGTCAAGATAAGCGTTCGGATATGTGATCCATCAACATCAGCGTCACACATAATAATGATCTTACCGTACCGAAGTTTTTCAACGTTAAATTCCTCTCCGATGCCGGCGCCTAAAGCGGTGATTATCGTTTTAATTTCTGTGTTATTTAAAACTTGTGTAATGCGAGCTTTTTCAACATTAAGGATCTTTCCTTTTAAGGGAAGTATCGCCTGGTATCTTCTATCTCGGCCCTGTTTGGCCGACCCACCCGCGGAATCTCCCTCAACCAGATAAAGTTCCGTAAGTTCGGCGTCTCTTTCTGAACAGTCCGCGAGCTTTCCGGGAAGGGATCCGCTTTCCAGCGCGCCTTTCCTTCTCGTAAGTTCTCTCGCTTTTTTTGCCGCTTCTCTGGCTCTTGCCGCCGTAAGTGCTTTTTTTGCGATCTTCCCGGCAATGGTGGGGTTTTCTTCCAAGTACTGTCCCAACATTTCATTTACCGCTGTCTCTACCGCACCCTCTACCTCGGAATTTCCCAGTTTTGTTTTTGTTTGTCCTTCAAACTGCGGGTTGGGGATCTTCACGCTAAGAACCGCGGTAAGTCCCTCTCTGGCATCGTCCCCGGACATCGCTTCGTTCTTTATTATTCCTCTCGCTTTCGCGTAGTTTTTTACTGTTCTGGTGAGCGCGGATTTAAATCCCGTCAAATGCGTTCCCCCTTCGGTAGTACTGATATTATTTACAAAACTATAGATATTCTCGGCATACCCTTCGTTATATTGCATCGCGATCTCCAGAATAATATCGTCTTTTTCCTTTGTCATATATACGATCTTATTATGCAGCGGTTTCTTTTTTTTGCTCACGTGCTCAACAAACGAAACAATGCCTCCTTTATAGAAAAAATCCGCGGATTTACCTTCCTCTCTTTCGTCGGTAAGGGTTATCCTTACGCCTTTGTTTAAAAACGCGAGCTCCCTGAGCCGTGTAGACAAAATGTCATAACTAAAAATATTGGTCTCATTAAATATTTCCTCGCTTGGTCTGAAAGTAACACCGGTTCCGGTGCTTTTTGTTTTTCCCAGAACTTTAAGTTTTGTTGAAGGCGCTCCTTTTCGATATTCCTGGTGATGTATCTTCCCTTCTCTTTTTACTTCGACCGCGAGCCATTCGGAAAGAGCGTTTACAACGCTGACTCCTACCCCGTGCAGTCCGCCGGAAACCTTGTAAACCCTGTGGTCGAATTTACCTCCCGCGTGAAGCGTGGTCATCACAACTTCCAGAGCGGGTTTTTTCATTTTCGCGTGCATTCCAACCGGGATGCCTCTGCCGTTATCCTTGACCGTTATGCTCTCGTCAGCATGGATAACAACATCGATCCTATCGCAAAAACCTCCCATAACTTCATCTATAGAGTTGTCGACAACTTCATATACCAGATGATGGAGCCCTTTTTTTCCCGTGTCGCCGATATACATAGCAGGCCTTTTTCTTACGGCTTCTAACCCCTCCAACACCTGGATATTCGTCGCGTCATATTTTTTCTTGCCGGCTGTTTTTTTTGCTTCCTTTTTTTCTTTTTTCGTTTTTGCCATCTTTTTCCTTTCTTTGGCGGGTTTCCCTTATTTTTATCTTTCGTCGTTATTTTCCGGGCCGCCCACTCTAAATCTTATATCTTTCGCTTTTTTTCTTCCCGTATAGTTTTTGTTAAACTTTTCTATTATTTTTCTTTTTTCAAGCGTAAGCTTATACAGCCTTGTTGAGTTTTCAACAATAACCGTTAATACCCCGTTTTTTAAACTTACCGGATACGCTTGCTGTAAGTCTTTTTCCGCCACAGCTGTTTGCCAGGCAGCTTTTACCGCGGCTCCTTTTTTTACATTACCTGTCTCCCATTTCTGTAGGAGACCGTCGACGATCCCTTTTATGTGCGGCGTGTGTCTCATGTTTTACGCGGCCAACTGCATCGGTAGGATCACATAGGTGTAGTCTTCTCCTCTTCTTATTACTCCGGGTTTATTGGCGTCATTCACCTCAAAGATTATCTCTTCCTCTGAAAGGCTTTTTAAGACATCTATTAAGTACCTCGGGTTAAATCCGATCTCAAGGTCGTCGCCTCCGGTATAGCTTGCCTCCAACTCTTCGCGTGCCTCTCCGAGATATGGTGTGTTTTTTAATATTGTCATTTTCTTTTTCTTTATGCTTAGCTTTATCGCCATCGAGTCCTGATCGGTGAAAATGTTAGCGCGTCGTGCCGCGGATAGAAAGGCTTCCCTTGAAACCGTTATTTCTTTGGATGATTTTTCCGGTATAACTTTTTTATAGTTAGGATATTCTCCTTCTATAAGCCTCGAGAGAACAAAACATCCAGGGAACGCGAACAGCACCTGGTTGTCGCTAAACTTTATTTGGACCTCCCCCTCGTCAGTAAGCATCCTTTTAACTTCTTGAACTGTTTTTGTCGGTATAACGACTTCTCTGTCTACCAGGGTTTTCTTTGGCAGTGTTTTGTTTATTGCCGCCAGTCTCCTTCCGTCTGTTGCCACTACACTTACTTTGTCTCCTTTAACAAGAAGAAGAACACCGTTCAAGATAAACCTGGTATCATCCCTGCTTATCGCGAAATCCGTTAAACTGAACATCTCTTTTAATTTGGATTGGTCAATGGTAACGGAGTCTTTATCTTTAAAAACAGGTAGTTGTGGAAATTCTTCTTTAGGGAGCCCTATCACTTTGAAGGTAGCTTTTCCGCTTTTTATGCCTACAAAGTTGTTCTTTTTTATGGATATGGCTATTTCGCTTCCATCAGGAAGAGCTTTAACTATGTCAAAGAATTTTCTGGCAGGAACAGTGATCGCCCCTGCCTGCTCCACATTCGCCTCGACTGTAGCGCAGATCCCTATATCTAGGTCTGTTGCTGTTAGTTTAAGTTCGCCTTTAGAGACTTCTATCAGCACGTTACTTAGAATGGGTAAACTACTTTTTTGTGAAACAGCATTCTGTACTGTTTGAATGCCTTCTATTAACTGTTCTTTTTGAATTGTCAGTTCCATTTTTCCCTCCTGGTTCTCTTTAAACACCAACCCACTGTATTACTGTTCTGTTATTCTATTTAAAAAAACAGTAGTCTTAGTTTTAGTAATGTAGGTGTTTTTCTGTGGATAACTCCGTAAATTATGATTAATGTATGTTTTACGTAAAAAAAAACCTGTGGACATCTAGTCCTCTTGTTGTGCGTAATGTGGATAAACCTATGAAGAGTTGTCCACAAGAAATCCACAAGAAAAACCTATCCTTTAATTTTAATAATTATTTTATCAACAATATTTTTGGTGGTCTCGTTAGAGGCCACTTCTTTGCTTATTTTATCAAAAGCGTGAAGAACCGTTGTATGGTCTCTTCCGCCGAAAAAGCCACCTATATCAGGAAACGAATGGTCTGTTAAGTTTCTAGAAAGATACATCGCGATCTGTCGCGGATACGCTACAGCACGGCTTCTTTTTTTTGTTTTCATGTCAGAGGCCTTAATGTCAAAAAAGTCCACTACAACCTGTTGTATAAGGTCTATGGTGATCTTTTTTTCCTCGGCCGAGATCATACCCTTGAGAACCTCTTTAGCTAGAGCAACGGTCATAGGTTCGCCCGTGAGGTTAGAGTAAGCAGCAACACGTATAAGGGCCCCTTCCATTTCTCTGATATTCGTTTTTATGTGCTCCCCCAGGAAAAAGAGGACGGGCTTTGGTACCTCAACAGCCTCAAGCTCACTTTTCTTCTCCATAATTGCCACTCTGGTTTCAAAATCAGGCATTTGTACATCGGCGACCAAACCCCAGGCAAAGCGGGAAATAAGGCGTTCTTCAAGGTCGGGAATCTCCGGAGGAGGACGATCACTACAAAGAACGATCTGTTTATGAGCATCATGCAGAGCATTGAAAGTATGAAAGAACTCCTCCTGGGTAGCGTCTTTGCCGGCAATAAACTGGATGTCATCTATCAGAAGAACATCAACGTTTCTATACATCGCGCGGAACTTAGGAGTAGTCTTTGTGCGAATGGCGGAGATAAGCTGATTGGTGAATTCCTCGCTGGACATGTAAAGCACTTTGGCTCGCGGATGCTTTTCCAGAAGAGCATGGCCCAGAGATTGCATCAAATGGGTTTTTCCAAGACCTACCCCACCATACAGGAACAAAGGGTTATAGGTTTTAGAGACTTTATCACAAACCGCCTGTGCCGCGGCGTAAGCAAAACGGTTGCTTTGACCGACAACGAAAGAATCAAAAGTATATTTGGGATTAAGGCCGCTTTGCTGATAATTTCCCTCGGGCATTTGTTTTGTCCCGGAAAAAACAGACTTAAGCCAGCCCAGAGGCTTATCTTTGGAGTCTGGAGGCGAGAGCACAGTAGTCTCCGGAGAATCCGCGGTCTCCGATGTTGTTTCGGCCGGAGGGGTATCAATAAGCTGAAAGGTAATAGAAAAGTTTTTACCACCGGCTTGATCCAGCGCGGTTTTTATTAGATTGAAATACTTGTCCCGGATCCAATTCTCAAAGAATTTGTTGGGAACGCCCAAAGTAACGGCGGAATCTTCAAGTTTAACGGTTTGAATAGGAGCGAACCAGGCGCCAAACACCTGTTCGTTCACTTCAGATCTAAGAGTAGCGAGGGCTTTTTCCCAGAGTTTATCCATAAAAAACAAAAGTCCGAAAGTTATCCAAAAGTATCAACAAAAAAAACAGGTTTATCCACCGGAAACAAACCACCTATCAACAGGTTATCCACAGGGTGTGAGTAACAAACAGTCGCCTTCCCGTATGGAGACCTTATTATATACAGAAGGGAAGACCTTTGCAAGTAAATTTTATGAAGAAATAGAACGAAAAAAGGGGTTGACGTGGGCGCCTTGTATGATATAATCAGTGGTTGTATTTTTTGGGAAAGCAATAATAAGGGCGGAGATCCTTCGGCTTGACCTCGTTAACCCCGGTCTCGCTCAGGATAAAGTCGGTCATACAACTTATGTCGCTTTGCTCCATAAGTTGTATGACCTCATTCAATAAGGAGTTTTTAAGTGAAGAAAAATCTCAAACTGAAATCAAATCTGAAAAGAAAAAGAAAACATGGCTTTCGGGAAAGAAGCAGTTCTAAGGGCGGCCAGGATATCTTAAGCAGACGTCGTCGTAAAGGACGAAAAGTGCTGTCCGCGTAAGAGTGAAACATATAAGGAAGTCAAAAGATTTCGCTAGAGTGTTGCAAAACGGCAAAAAAACGCGCGGTAAAATGGTATCTCTATATTGTCTGACGGATAAGGGCGACGAGGACAAGGAAATATACGTTGGACTTATAGTTTCCAAGAGATGCGCGCCCAAAGCGGTTACAAGGAACCATATCCGACGCCTCATATATGCTTTTTTCCGGGAAGAAAATGGCGCATGGGCCCGGGGAATCAAAACGGTGGTCAAGCTGGAAAAAGATGTCCGTGACGAAACAAGGAAAGAAATTTCCCTAATTATCAGAGGCGACCTGACAATCCTTTCGAAAAAGGCGGGGATCGTAGAATGAAAAAAATATTGATCTTGGCACTGAAGGGGTATAGAAGGTATATAAGCCCCTACACGATCAGAAGCTGTAGGCATGTCCCCTCTTGTTCCGAGTATGCCGTCGAGGCGGTTGAAAGATTCGGAATACTTAAAGGAAGCGCGCGGGCTGTTTGGCGAATATTAAAGTGTAATCCCTTCGTGCGTGGAGGATATGACCCGGTTGTTAAAAATAAAGGATAAATTTATGGAAAAAAGGTTGATCATAGCGCTGGCACTATCTTTTCTGGTTTTGTTCGGATTTCAAAAAATCGGCAAAAAGAACGCGCCCATACAGCAAACCCCGACATATGCGACAACACAAAGTCAATCAAGGGGTACGTCTGTTCCGGAAGCGGCGACCGCGCCCTCTCGAGCACTTGCCCGAGAAGAAGAAAAGCCGGCGGATGAAAACCAGACACGGATAAACACCGAGAAATTTCAACTAACCTTTTCAGACGCGGGAGGCACGCTAAAAGAGTTGGCTCTTGTAGAGTACGTTGAGGAGGGGGCTCCGGAAGTGCTTTTGTCGGTGGAATATCCGGCCCAAAGGCCATTTGCGCTGAGAAGCGCCCTTGTTGAAGGGCTAGACAGAAAGGCGTATCAAATGATACGAGGGGACGGCTTTTTGGAATATCGTCTGGTGGAGGAAGATTGGCTGGAAGTAACAAAAAGATTCACTTTTCATAAAACAGCGGATTATATAGAAGCGGCGATCTCGATAAAGAATATCTCGCCCAGAAGGACGGCCTTCGCGTATACGATCTCCGGGCCGAACGGTATCAAGCAAACAAGCAAGGTTTCCGGACGGAACTTTACCGAGGCGGACGCTTTGGTTGATGGCAAAATGTGGAAAGCAAAATCCCTGAAAGGACAACAAGAGAGAGAGGGGATCATCTCCTGGGTGGCCCTCAAGAACAGGTATTTTACGGCGATCATGAAGCCTTTTAACGCGCCGCGAGCGGTGATATTTAAAGAAACGAAAAAGAAAAAGATCGTAACCACACTTACCAGCCGCACTTTTTCTTTAAACGCGGGAGAAACTTCCACGGACACATATCTTTTTTATGCCGGGCCGTTGTCCGAAGCCCGACTAGGGGCGGTAAACGAAGAGCTAAAACAAATAGTAGACTACGGTTTTTTTGGAGGGATAAGCAAGAAGCTTCTTCTGGTGTTAAGGTTTTTTCATAAGATAGTAAAGAACTGGGGATTGGCAATAATTCTGCTGACACTCCTTATCAACGCGATCCTCTTTCCTCTTACGATGAAAAGTTTCACCTCCATGCATCAAATGAAGAAGATACAACCGCATATGCAAAAATTAAAAGAGCTGCATAAAGACAATCCTCAAAAACTAAACAAAGAAATGATGGCGCTGTATAAGACGTATAATGTCAACCCGCTTGGAGGGTGCCTCCCGATGCTTTTACAGATGCCCATATTTATATCCTTGTACCAGGGGCTTATAAGGTCTGTTGAACTAAAAGGAGCGGGTTTTTTGTGGATAAAAGATCTGGCGCAACCGGACGGGGTTCCCATGCCCTTTGGCTTGCCGGTAATCGGAAACTCCATAAACATCTTACCGCTTCTTATGGTTGTAGCTATGTTCTTTCAGCAAAAATTCTCACAAGGAAGCACCCCGGCGACAGGAGATCAGGCAAGTCAGCAGAAAATGATGATGTTTATGTTTCCGCTCTTTTTCGGATTTCTTTTTTATAAGATGCCGTCGGGACTGGTTCTTTACTGGCTTACAAACACGATCTTGATGTCTTCAGAACAGGCATGGATAAGCAAACGGTCAAGCGCGGAATAAGGCGGATAAAGAATGTACAAAAAAAAGGCCGAATCTGCGGCGGAAACAAAAAAACTTAAAAAAAGCGGTAAGATCACAACAATAGAAGTTGAAGATGTTACCACTGAAAAAGCGATGCGCAAAGCGTTAAGAGCTCTGGGAGCCAAGAAGAAAGAAGTAAAGATCGAGGTTCTCAAGGAAGAGCAAAAAGGTCTTTTTGGAATGAAAGGCGCGGAGCTGGCGAAGATAAAAGTAACACTGAAAAACCAATGATCAAGAAGGCACCGGCTCTTCTTCCTCCTCTTGAATGATTTCAATAAAAGTATTCACTATCTCAGGGTCAAAATGCGAGCCTGAAGAGTCTTGAATGATCTTTATGGCTGTTCCCGTGTCAAAAGCTTTTCGATAAGGCCGATCAGAAGTGAGAGCTTGATAAACATCGGCTAACGCGATAATACGCGCCCCGCGCGGGATCTCAGAACCCGCAAGCCCGCAAGGGTACCCTCCCCCATCCCACTTTTCGTGATGGTAATAAATTAGAGGAATAATATCCTGCAGAAAATGTATGGGACGCAAAATGTCAGCGGCTATCTGAGGATGTTTTTTTATCTCTTCGAATTCCTGTTCTGTGAGCTTGCCGGCCTTTAGAAGGATCTTATCGCTTATACCCACTTTTCCCAGGTCATGCAACATAGCTCCCTGTCGGATGCGTTCTATTTCTTCCGGAGGAAGGCCCAGTTTTTTGGCGATCTTTAGCGCGTAACGAACGGTTTTCTCCACATGGTCGCCTGTATAATTGTCTTTCATCTCGATAGTTTTGGCAAAAGCAAAAATAGCTTCCGCCGAGCTCTGGTTTTCCCTCTTGGTAAGACGCTCCAGCTTATTGGCGAGACTTTGCATGTTGTCCGTGTCGGAAGACATGGTCCGGGAAGACCGCTTTTTTATGGAGGAGAGATCATAAACTCTATTCCCTCCGTCTGACTGGGCTTTGTGCAGTATCTTTTCGGTTTTGTCTATTAAGCTGGATCCCTTCGAGGCCTTGTCTTCAGGATATGAAGAGACCCCCACACTTAACCGTAACTGCACAGTATGTTGTTTGTCTCCGAATTTATAGAAATTTACCGTTTCCAGGATCCTTTGAGTCAGCGCCATAGTGATGGTTTTGTCTATGCGCGAAGAGATAACCACAAATTTTTCTCCTTCAAGGCGGGTGATAACATCATACTTGCGGAACGTTTGCTGCAGGTATTCCGCGAATTGTTTTAGCACCAGATCGCCAAACTTTCGGCCATAAAGATCGTTAATTGATTTAAAATAGTCTATGTCAAGCATGACTACCGATAACGGGTATCCCATCCTTTTTGCCCGATCAAACTCGGCCTCAATGGATTTTTCAAGGAAACGATGATTATAAAGACCGGTAAGAGGGTCTATTAAAGCAAGCTCTCTCAGTTTTTTATTCGCGGCGATAAGGTCTTTCTGGAATTGTCTTATTTGTTCATCGAAATTTCTACGTTCAGTAACGTCTTCACCGGAACTCAGGCATCCGATGACTTTCCCGTCGGGGTCTTTAACGGCGGCGTGGCGCCAGGAGATCGTCCGCTCTTCCCCGCTTTTTGTTAAAACAGGAAGCTCAAAAGAATCAAAAGTTTTGAAGCGACCGGAAAGCACTTTGTCAAAAATTTCCGTCATCGGTTCCTTCAGTCTTCGCGGAACAAAATTAGTAAACCAGTTTTTGCCTACGATATCTTCCCTTTTTTGCCCCAGGATCATGCAGCCGCAGTTATTGATCCTTTCAACTTTTTTATCCGGCCCTATCACAACCATCAAAACATCAGCTATATCAAAATAAAGCCTCACCTTGTCGCGCTCCTCTTTTAACGCGTTTTCGGTGCGCTTAAGTTGTGTGATATCTTTGAAAACTCCTATAATATGCGCTAACTTGCCCTTTTCATCCTTTATCATGGAACCCGTGACAATTAAGGGGATCTTTTTGCCTTGTTTCGTAAGCGCGATGGTCTCAAATTTTTTCATTACGCCGGAACGCACCATATCTTCCATTGTTTTTATGTGGGAAGAGAGCTCTTTCCGGGGAAAAAGCTTAAAGATAGACTTGCCCACTATCTCCCGGGTGGTATAACCCCAAATTCTCGTGAAAGCGTTGTTTATGCTGGCGACTTTCGCGTCAGGCGTCATTACGATCACGGCATCAGCTATGGCATTAAAGTACTGTGCCGATTTCTCGAGATCCTCGTAGGACTTAAGGTTAACGGGGGTTTTAGTGCTTTTTGAAGAGCGTAGGTACTCATTAACAAGCGCATGTAGTTTTATGTGCCCGAGTTTAGACTCGATCTTGGCCGCGGCCACCTGAGCTTCGACTTCCTTCAAGACGGCTTCAGCCTCTTTTCTTGAAGCGCTCACAGTTTCGCGCAGCCGTTTGCCGTTTATGCGGTAGTCAATGAAGTATTTGCCGTTTTTTTTACGTAAAGTAGCCATGGTGTCCTGCTCCTTTCAGTGCCCAAAGTGCCCAGAAAAAACACACCACAAAACCTCAAAATGGACAATACAAAGTGTACCACAGTTTTTCCCAATAGTCAAAATTAACGCAAAAAAAAGCAACAAAATTTTAGCGATTTAAAAAAAACAAAATACGCAAAAAAAACTCAAAAACATAAAGCCATAAAACCTTTGGTTGTAAGGTGTTATGCTTGCAGGAAAAAGGAGAGGCCACGGCATGGGAGTGCCCATATTTTGGGCACCGTCTAAAAAAGCAGGCAAAACCCGGGAAAACTTTGAGATATAAAAAAAGAGTTTTTGGATACGTGGAAAAGGAGCACAAAAGAGCCAAAGAACGGGAGACCCAGGGGCACTAAAAGATTTGTGCCAGGAAAAGCAAGATATCCCACCTGTTGAAAACCTGTGCATAACTACATAACATTTTTAGCTATAATGAGTTATGCGTGTAAAACAAAACGCTGTTTTTTCAATCAGACCGTGTCATAATGTAGGGGCTTGATTCATCAAGCCCGTTATATCGGGTTCGATAAATCGAACCCCTACTATGTCTTGTATGCGGCCATCCGCAAAACAAATTACGACACAGCTCGAATGACGAAAGTTCCGTTTTGTAGGATCCTTTTTGAGTTTCAAGAACCCCGCATGTTGAGGGCCGAAAAATCTAAAGACGGTTACGCTGCTGTCAAAAAAGTGAATAGCCAGAGTTTTTGGTATAGCGAAGCAAGTTTCCGTCCGCTTTGCCTTCGGCAAATGCTCAAGGAGCCTTTTTGACCGTTTCACAGGCCAAAAAGGTTTCCACGTGGAAACTCTTCTTTGGGCAGTACAAAGGGCCCGGTGAATTCCTACCAGGTTTCCCTGTACGGAATCCCGCACACATCCTTTCCCGGATATAAAACAAATTCTAAGGCCGACCTCGCACGGGATAATACACAGCATCTTTCGCCACAATAAAACCATCAGATGTCATCCTGAGCGAGGCCCGATTGCAGACTGTGCCATAATGTAGGGGCTTGATTCATCAAGCCCGTTATATCGGGTTCGATGAATCGAACCCCTACATTATGTTGTATACGGCCATTCACGAAACGAATTACGACACAGCCCGCTTGTCCCGAGCGAAGCCGAGGGAAAGGGCCGAGTCGAAGGATCTAAAAACGCGAGATAAATCATTGACACAAGAACACCCGTGTGATATAGTGATTTCGATGAAGAAGATAGCATTTTGCAATCAGAAGGGCGGCGTAGCAAAGACAACATCAGCAATAAACATTGCCGCGTATCTTGCCTTGAATGGAAGAAGAACACTCCTGGTAGACCTGGACCCCCAGGCAAACGCTACAAGTGGCGTAGGCATTGACAAAGAGAATATCACCCAAAGCATCTATAATGTGCTGCACGAACACATAACACCAAAAGAAGCCGTCATGGAGACGGCAATAGAGAATTTGTATGTGCTGCCGTCAAACATAAGTCTTACCGGCGCGGAAGTAGAACTCGTAAATGTTATGGGCAGAGAGTACAGGCTTAAGAAAGCGTTGGAAGAGATCCAGACAGAATTTGATTATGCTATCTTTGATTGTCCTCCGTCGTTGGGGCTTTTGACGATCAATGGTCTTACGGCAGCGGATTCAGTAATTGTTCCCATACAATGCGAGTACTACGCACTGGAAGGGGTAGGCCAGTTGATGAAAACATTAGAGCTTATCCGGGAGAATTTAAATGAAAGGTTAGCCATAGAAGGGATCCTTATGACCCTGGCAGACTTCCGGACGAATCTGACCAAAGAAGTCATAAGCGAAGTGAAACAGCATTTTGGTGATAAGGTTTACCGGACAATAATACCCAGAACCATCAAGCTGACAGAAGCTCCCGGGTTCGGGAAACCAATAGCTTTATATGCGGAGCATTCAACGGGCGCAAAAAAATACGCGGAGGTGACCAGAGAGATACTGGGGTTGCCATTAAGCTCGCAACTTATTGAGGGCGAAGAAGTTGCAGCAACGACAGAGGAGAGTCATGGAGAAGCGATTGGGTAAAGGGCTAGGCGCTCTTATTTCAGAAGAACCGAGTAAAGCGAAAGAAAAGGTAGAAAAGATCCGGTTGACGGAAATAGTTCCAAACCCGTTTCAGCCGCGGAAAAACTTTGGTTCGGAAAAAATGGAAGACCTGATAAACTCTATTCGCGAAAAAGGCGTGATCCAGCCCATACTGGTTCGTCCGGTTGACACCGGGTACGAGATAATAGCCGGTGAAAGAAGATGGCGAGCCGCCCAACAATTAGAGTTGGAAGAGATCCCGGCGCTAGTAAGAAAAGAAACAGATGACGTCAGTAGTCTTGAGATCTCAATTATCGAGAACATCCAGAGAGAAGAACTCAATCCCATTGAAGAAGCAAGCGCTTATCAGGAGCTGGTAAGTAAGTTTGCGTATACATTAGACAACGTCGGCCGGATGGTCGGTAAAGATAAAACAACGATCTCTAACAGCCTGCGGCTCTTATCCCTCTCGAAAGAGATCCGGATCCTCATAGAAGAAGGAAGGATCTCATCTGGCCACGCCAAAGCGCTTCTGTCTGTTTCAAGCGAAAGGAAGAGAAAGGCAATTCTTGTAGCGATCCTCCGGAAGGGCCTGTCAGTCAGGGAAGCGGAACATTTGGCCAAGAAAACAGGACAGTTAAAAACCAAAACAAGCAGGGCAAAAGATCCGGAAGCTCTCAGGATAGAAGAAGACCTCCGCCATAAGCTCGGGACCAAAGTGAACATCCGCCAGGGCAAAAAAAGAGGGCAGATAGAGATCCAGTACTATTCCAATGAAGACCTTCAGCGCATCCTGGGTCTCATCCTTTCGTAAAACGAAATCAAAAATAACATAGGAGCGGCCTCCCCTCGACCTCGCTCGGGACAGGCTGGCCGCGAACCAGTGGTGCATTTCTACCGGGGGCGACGGATCTCTGTTGCGGCAAAGTGCGAACCATGTTATTGCACAAAGGGGAAGTTAGAAAGGCAAAAGGAAGCAAGCTTTGAGTTGAGCGAACGAAGCGTTTCTGCTATAATGTTATAATAACAAACACCTAGAAGGCAAAACATATAGTAAACGTAGTACATAACACATATGAACAAACGCTATATCACACACAAAATAACTATAAAGATCATATCCACTCTCGTGGTGTGCCTGTTTATGGTGAACTCGTTCGCCTGGGCAATGCCGCGTCAAATCAATATTTCCTCAACAAAGACCCTTCAAGCCGAGCTGATGACAGCAAGGATATTGAAAAACATAGACATCCAATATAGAGATACCGCCGCGGTAGAGGTAAAAACTATCCTTACAATGCTGGGAAGAGGAGATCCGATCCTGAACATAAACGCGGCATTAAGCATCGCCCATGGCGAAGCTGAAAAGATGTCAGATCCTATCTTGGAAGTAAAATTCCTTGATGACGTAGGAGCTGCCTCCGGCAGCGAACAAAAAAGCGACGAAAGAACGGTTGAATTAAGATACAAAGACAAACCGAGGGAAGTACCGATCTGTCGAGTGATCAGGTCAAAGAATGGCAGAATATGGGTCGAGGATATCCTTGAAGAAAAACCCTTTGAGGATTTATTCGGCGAGATATTGGAACAGGTGGACGAAGAAAACAAAAGAAAAGCCGGGAAAGAGCTGGAGACAATTATCGCGATGGCGCTGGCCGCGGAACCCTATCCGAATATAAATGAGGCGTTAAATGGTTTTGCCGCCGCCAAAGAAAGGGGCAAACGGATATTAGAAATAAAGTCACCGGTTTACAGAACGGACGGAACGGTCGCGATTGAAATCGGATTTTTAGGGATGCCGCATGGAGGGCCTAAGTATAGAATTATTCTGAAGGGGTGCCGGGACAAGGAAGACCTGGCAAGAGAGCCCAGTAAGATAGAAATAAAAAGAATAAAATTTTATGAAGCTTGGCGGGAGTATAGAGTAGAGAAAAAATATCCGCGCTATGCGGATAGAAGCGGATACGGATTCATAGGTGGTCCCAGGGGAGACATCGCGGAGGCATACAGAAAAGGGTTAATTTTCAAGATGAAGGAATCCGGATTGAGCGAAGATGAGAAGCGTTTGGTCTCAGACGCACTCATCCGCGTAACCGAAGGATCTATGCGGGACCGTAAAGAGTTTTTCTCGGAAGGAGAGATAGCCGAGATTTTGTGTTACAGCGATTTTAACATAAAAGGTCTCATTTCAAAAATAATAAAGGAAAAGAACAAATACGAGGCGGTAGTTGACGAGAAAGGAAAAAGGCTCTTTAGCGAAAAGCAGATAAACGCTCTTGTTCTTAGAAGATTCGCGCCATTAAGCTGGATCGAGAATCTCCGGAATGGAGGGCTCTCTAAAGCAGAGGCCGTTGAATGCGTGAAAAGATGGGCGAGGCCTAAAGAAGAATGGAAAAGGCTTGAGCCGGTCAGAGATAAGATAGTCGCGGGAAAATGGTTTAAGAGAAGAGAAGCGAACCGCATAGTTACAAGATGGAAGGACGCGGAAGAAAAGGCCAGAGATATTAAAGATATCTGCGGGACTCTGATAAAAGACGGACTTTCAAAGTCAAGCGCTCTTGGTATTGTTTTGCAGTGGAAGAATCCGAAGAAAAAGTGGAAGAATACACTTGAACCTCTCCTTAACAGATTAGTAAAAAAGGGAATACCCCGAGGAGTAGCGTTTCAATTGGTTATTAAACACAGGGACCCGGAAAAGAAACTGGAAGACATACAGGATGACGTCGAGATGCTAAAGGGAAAGGGGCTTACAGAGTCAGCCGCGATGCGCTTTGCCATAAGGCACGCGAATGTGGAAGACAAATGGAATGAAATGATAAAAAACAGTAAAAAGATCAGGAAGCAAGGGTGGAGCCGGCGGCAGGCGATGATCATAGCATACAAGTATAGGGACCCGGAAAACGAGGGAAGAAAAAGAACGATAGTATATGAGCAACTTATTAAAGAGGGGATACCCGAAGAAAGAGCGAAAGAATGCGTCATAAAATGGACTCACGCCGCAGAAAAGATCAAAGCGGTAGAAAAAACAACAAAGCTCATCGAAGAGAAGTTGCGGGGCAAGGTGAAAAAAGTTTTCGTGTGGGTGTTAAATAACAGCTATGGGAATCTAAAAAAGAAATTACGGTATAGATATAAGCAAACAGGTGACGAAATCGCGAGGCTACTTGAGCCTTTGCGCGAATACGAGGAAAAATACGGACAAGAAAAGGAAGACAACTTTGAGATCATAGAGAAAGGAGCGAGAAAGAAAGAACAAGGCGAACAAAAAAAGCCAAAAGCGAAGAAGAAAGAACGAAAAATAGAAACATTTACGGTAGACATGGAGGACGGGATATATGATCCAAAAGCAATTATAGGGACGGAAAAAAAGAAAAAGAGAAAGCTAGCTAAAAGTATGGCGGAAACAGAAGTGGAAGTTTTTAGTCCGGAAGAAGGGAAGAAGCACAAACAAGAAATGATCAGACATCTGACGGAGGTGGTACTTGCTGAAATCGCGGACGACTCGACGCGTATCGCGATAAGAAACAAAAAAGTTGTAGGGTTTGTGGAATTCGCTTACAGGACAGGAAAACAAGAGGCACAAATCAAGAGAATTACAGTCTCCGAAGAAGAGCGCGATAAAGGTGTCGGGCACAGCTTGATGGATAAGGCGGTTAACGCGATTCTTGAACACGACCCAAACAATAACAAAATACAAATAAAAGCGCCAACAGGAAAAGAAGGGTTCTATCGGGAGAAATATCTTCCGGGAAGAGAAAAAAACAAAACAACGAACGTGCCGTGGTACGTGGAATGGCATGCGCCGGCAGGGTACGCCGGCGGCGTCCGTTTTGATGTGACGGTATATAAGAAGAAACAAGAAACTTCCATAAAGAAGCAAAATGCTCCTCCTCGGAATAAAGAGGGTTTTACCTCTGTGTGTACGCTTGAAGTGGAGGGCAAAATATTTGTAGTACGTCAGCTTGTTCACGAGAAAAATAACAACGGATATAGTTATAAAGTAAGAGATATTGGGGTTTACGAGGTTAAGAGCGGGGGAAAGGAAATTTTCGCGGGCGGTATTTTCTATGTCATTCCGCCAAGGGGACCAAGCACGGCTTTTACTTCACGAGACTATGGATATGGTTTTCTGAAAGAAACAATGAACGGGTACCCGTTCTACATAGAACCGGAGTACCGGAGGGGATATCATCTAGGGAAACTGTTAATGGCGATAGCGGCTCAATCTATGAAGAATATGGATGGCCTGACGGATTATTCGTATAAGACACCGACTGATGATGTTGAAAGGGTTTTGCGCAAGATTTTTCCTGAATACCCGGGAGGCGGCGAGGTTGATCTCGAGGGAGACGACAATGCAGGGGAGATATTGACGTGGTTTGTAGAAAACGCGGGAATGGTTGTTTCCGCTGAATGGTTGATTTCCGGTAATAAAACTAAAGACAATGCAAGTACCCGTCAGATCGGCAAAGGACCAAAAGTCGATAACGTCGACCTCGAAACAAACCAGGCGACCGCAACAGATTCAGAGGGACGTGAACACACGCTTACTTTAACGGCTAAAGGAAAGGCAAAGATGCCGAAGCTAAAAGTGCTGACAGAAAGCATAGACTACGAGAACGAAGACCACAGGAAAAACATCCTTACCGTTTTAGATCTCTTAGAAAATTCCCTTTCTCGGGAACTACCGGACTTGTATACCTACCCAGAACTTATTGAAGACCTTTTCGGGTTTATCCCACCCGATGACTCAACAAACATAATAGCGTTACACGAAACAATGGAAGCCGAACCGATAGCGCGATTCCATGAGATCGCGCATCATTACATGGAGCGCGGGGCATGGAGCATGGAGATGAAGGGCTATATGCTAACGTTAACTATAAACGGGACAGAGCAGAAACTGGATGTCTCCCGGGCCAGAAGAAACTTGGCGGACGAAAAAGAAGATTGGATCAAGTGGACGGATGACGAGCTTAATCAGGAGAAAAACCGGCACTATTTATTAAGAATACTCCAGAGAGCGATATTTAGAGAGAAGGATCTGGCGCTGACAAAGAAGATCAAACAAGAACAAAAGAGACGCGAAATATCGCGTGAAACGGTAAAGAGAATGTTGAGGCTCGAGCAGGAAATAATGTCGTATAAGTCGCCTGAGATCCGCGTGGCCGCTATACAGGCGTTAGGCGCGATATATTTAGCGCTTATCAAGCAGGGGCATGATGTCGATCTAGCGATTTTTGAGAAGGAAATACAAAGCACGGAAAGTATACTTTGTAATGCTTCTATCAATGTAATGGGGGAACTTTTCTTTACTCTTGCGGGACAAGGAAAAAAAATTAACTTAACCGTAGTAGAGAAAGAATTGATTAACGGAGATAAAGTGGATCTGCCGCGTTTGGTGGAGTGGTTACGTAAGATATATCCGGAAATTATCATAAAAGGACACTCCTTCAACATGAGGAGTATTTTTGAAGCTATGTGTGAAAGCGATCCTATATCAGCTAGTGTGATCAGACCGTTGCTGGTTGATGCTATAAAGCTCTACATTGATAATGGGAAAGAGATTGATATTACGTATTTGATTGACAAAATGGGAAAAAAGGATTTTGAGAACATCGAAGAGACGGTAGAAACAATAAGAGATGTATATGTTTTGTCGGCGGGCGGAGGTGAAGATATAGATATAACATGCTTAAAACAAATGGAAACAATACTCTTTGATGGGGGATTGTTTGAGAAGAGTTCGGAAGGAGAAGAAGGATATAGCGAATATAGGATAGTTAGAGCGCTGGTGATGGAAATAGGGGACATACACAGCGTTTTTATCGAAAACGATATTAACGTAGAGATAACGAACATTGAAGAAAATTTATCTAATAAGAACATGAAAATTCGTTATAGTGCGTTGGAAATAATGGAGGATATTCTTATCGCGCGTGCGCAAAAAAGAAGAGAGATCAATTTGGAGAAAATTAAAAAAATGAGAACAGATCCGGAAAAAGGAATAAGAGACGCGGCAAGTAAGACAATAAAAAGAGTAGAAAAAATACTGGAAAATAGCTACAAAAAAGCAACTATAAACAAAAAGCAACAAGAGGAAGTTGATGGTGGCGAACATGACGAGATAGTAAGAAGAATGGAAAAGGTGTACGGTAAAGATGTGATAAATGACAAAACAAAAATAAGAACAATAAAGACCGAGGACGGGACGATGGTTTCCTCAATAACTCATTATCCCCGCGGGGAAGAGGATGAGGATCTTGTTCGCGAAGGCAAAGTCGAGGAAGACGCGAAAAAAATCATTACAAAAATAAAAAAAGGAAAAAACCCCAGTCTGAACAAACTAACAAAGGCTTTATTGGATGAAGCTTTTAATGTTAATCACACGGCCCTTCAAGCGCTGTTAAGGGTTTGTGCTGCTATCTTTGAAGCGGGAAAAGACGTAGATGTAAATATTTTCAAAAATGGTTTAGTTGCCAAAGTAGAAGTCACGGAAAGCATACGAGAAGAAACCGGGGACATTGTGCTTCAGCTATATGAGCTTTATTGGGAAGAGGGTCAGGAGGTCGATACGAAGATGTTGAAGGACATTCTGACTCGAAGTAAATATAAGTATGCGCATGATGATCTGACAAATACGATCGCTAAAGGATTTAAATACTTCAACAGTGACGACCGGGAGTTCTTTGTGAAGGTCTTTGGGGGGTTGACGCAGGATGAGGATCGATGTATCAGTGAAGCCGCCGTGAACTCCCTAGAGCTCATCATTGGAGATCTTTCTGGAGAGGAGAAACAAGGGGCTATAAAAGAATTCGAAAAAAGATTGGGAAACATGACATTTATCTCTAAAGTAAAAGCGATAAAGAGTCTAGGTAAAATATATACGTCAGATTTTCTTAAAGGGAAAGAAACAGATATTATTAAAAAGCTTGGTAAATACGTGAATGACGAAAAAGCGGAAATAAGGGTAAGCGCTATCGTCTCTATAGGAGAGTATTTTATAGCCCTTGTGGAAGATGGGCAAGTCGTTGATTTGGATATATTAGAGGAAAAACTGGAGGACAAAGATGCAGTAGTCAGAGGGAGGACCATAATAGAGCTTAATAAAATTTATCTTGCTATGATCGAAAAAGGCATTGTTCCTGATGTGTTTTTATTTATAAAAAAGCTAAAAGACTCTGATGAATTTGACTGGGGGGGGGAATGGGAGGATGGCCCGACCGTTACCAAGCTCGAAGATGGCGCATATTTGTACCAAAGCGAAATACAAGTAAAAACTGCCGCTAAACATGCTTTATATACAACATGTACGACTTTAGCAAGGGGAAAAATAAATTTTGATAAAAAATTATTAGAAAAAAGACTTTTTGACGATGATAAATCTTTTTGTGAGGATATTGTTTATGTTTTAGGTGAGATCTATGCCGCTCTTGCTGAAACCGACCAGGATATCGACATGGACGAATTGGAAGGATATTTGTTCCATGAAGAAGAAAGCTTCCGCAATTTTGCCGCGTACGCTTTAAGTCGGATATATGAAGTGCAATCTGAAAAAGAAAGACAGGGGATAGTTTCCGCGGAAGACCTTGAAAAATACCGAGTATGGAAAAAGGCAAAACTACCGCTTATCGAAAAAGCGATAGATGATTATTTTCTTTCCGGCGGACCTGAGGAATATATAGAAGACCTTAAGCTTCGGGCGGATGAAGCAATATACGAAGGATTTAACACAAGAGACGATAAAGAGATGACCGCGGCTTTTGTGGGAGTAAGGAGCCATGGGATCAATATCAGTTTTAATGAGTTTGAAGAAAGGATAAAGGAAACAAAAGAGTGCAGCCAACACTTGTCTAATAAAGACGAAAAGTTTGGGCAATCTCCGAGAGATCGCTTTGAAGATCTTTTTAAAAAAGAAAAAAGACTTAAGCCTATAGAAGTGAGCGCGCGGGATTCGCGTGTTGTGGATTAAGGCAGTGTGGATACGGATGTTTTTGACAGGCATTTTTCAAAATTAGTTACGATAAAAAACAATATAGACAGTTTAGAGTGGTTAGAGGAGCTTCCGGGGAAAAAGTTTACACTTGAAAATGTTTACCACAAGTTTAAAAAACAACAGGCGGGCATTCCCGAAAAGGAAAATTCCCACTTTGTTCTTCCCGGTGAGAGGAAAAGAATAAAAACGGAATTATTAGAAGACAGAAAGATACTTTACCGGGTATTGTTCAGAATGTTAAAGGACAGGTTGAACGACAGGCAAGCAAGGGAGAAGTATCTGATTTTAATGAGAGATCTGGCCATAAGCGACAGCCTGTTAAGTTATTCTTTGGTGGCGGGCATGAGGTCCGAATATATGGAGAAACAAATAAGCGCGTTCAGGTTTCTTTACGAGGAAGACAAAAACAACTTAATTGAAGACGTTATGAAGGGAGAGAAAGAAAGCACTAAAAAGAAGCTAACAAAAACGTTAGCAGAAGGGTTTGATGAATTGTCCCGGGAAATATATGAAGAGATAGGGAAGATAAGGATCACCGTGATCAAGGGAAAAGAGAACAGGTATCGCCTGGTTCCGGCAGGTTTTTTAAGCTTGTTTAGAGGAAGAGCTGGGATATTTGATTGTTCTTTTAAATGTGAGCAGGGAGGAGAAAATCCTCTTGTGCGAGCCATTCATGAAGACAACAGTTATTATCTTGTATACAAGGGGAAAGAACTGAAAGGGTATGTAGGATTATGTTTTGGAAAGAACGAGAAAGGGGAAAGAATATTAACAGTAGACACTATTCAATCCCCCTCACTTGACGGAGAAGAGCTCTTAATGAACCTGTTTAAGGCCTTGGGCGTTGTGGCGGAAGAAAAGGGATGCATAGGTATAGCGCTTCCCGGCAACTTACGGCCGGATGCGATAGTATCTTTCAATTTTGATAACAAAAGAACCATAATGGATATGGATATATATAAGAATGCTCCGTCTGTTTATGTGGAACCGATAAACAAAAAAACGTGGGATAGTTTTTATCCGGAGTACGCGGAAGATAAACACGATTCAATGTTCTTTGGCAAGTTCAGATTAATAACGCTTGAGATGTTGGGGCTTGCGGATGGATCGAGAAAAAGATGTGAAAGAAAAATAGACCTGGAAGACGGAATATATAACGCCGGAGAAATGATATCGGATAAGAGGATAAGCTTAAACAAGCTTTGTGTAGAGTTGACGAAGATAGAGATCGAGGCGTTTCGACCCGGAAAGAGGCGGAGCGAAAGATATATTAAATTACTGGCTGGGACGTTTGTTGGGAATATCGAAAGAGATATTGCGCTTGTAGCCGTCAAGGACGGAGAGATCGTGGGCTTTATCCTGGCCGGAAAGAACGATGGAGGGCTAGATCAAATAAAAGGGTTTGCGGTACGCCGGGGTGATAGGAGTAGGGGAATAGGGACGGGTCTTTTGGATAATGCGGTTGAGGCGTTTTTAGGGCACAGAGAGAGCTGTTCTTTTACTCTTCGGCCGTGGCCGGACGCTGAAAGTTTCTATACCGAAAAATATTTTCCATCACGAGTTAAAGGAAAAAGCACAAAATCATGGTGGTTGGGAGCGGAGGCAGACCCCACAGAAAACAACACTTTAAAAGTGACCGTTTACAAAAAGGAAGAGATAGAACCGGGTTCGCTGGACGAACAGTTGGAAAAAACCAAAGACGGAGTGTATGACGTAGAGTCGATCGTAAAAGAAAATGAAAATATTCTGCGGGAAGTGGTTGGAAGGTTATGCGTGATAGCGGCGAGGGGCATAGGGTCGGAGAAAGTAAAAGCGGAAATATTAAGGAACGTAAACAACAAGGGTGTTTTAATGACGGTGAGAGAAAACGCAATAGTCGGGTTTATAGAATTCGGGTTCAATCCAGCGGAGCAGATGACAATAACGAATATTTTTGTTGACCAAGAGGAGTTATTTAACGAAGTGGGCTCCGAGTTAATGGATGAATTTGTAGAAGAAATTTTGGAAAAAGAAAATATCAATGACTTTAGGATTATAGCGGATCCGGACACGAGAACGTTTTATTCAAAATACATCAATAAGTGGAAACAAGAAAAAAGCAAAATCACCGCGATCAAAATCAGATTTAAATTATATAAACGGGGATGCGTAAAAATAAACGTTAACATTGAAGAAAGAATAGAGGAAGCAAGCTGGGGGGAGAGAAGAAAAAGAAAAGCGAAAAAAAGAATAAAAGAAGTTTGCCGGGAGACCCTAAAAGCTGAAAGAGAAAGGAAAGAGACAATAAATTCCGAGGAAGGAACAAAAATAAACATAATTACGGATGTGTCGCTTTTGACGGAAGAAGATCTGGAAGATAGCATAACGGAATGGGCATATTTGATATTAAAATACAAGGAACACAAAAACGTAAACTTCATATTTAAACAGCTCTATCTGGATTATGGCGAAAAAAACATAATGTCCGACGCGTTGATCCGGGATATTGTAAACGCCGTCAAGCCGAACGAGTTTGTAGCCGGCCTTCAAGCGCGTCTCGCGGCCCTGAACGAGGTATATACATTGGGGCTTGATATCGAGAAGCTGTTTACGGAGAGGATAGGGGACAGCCTCTTTTTGCCCAAAAAGAGGCTATCCCCTAAAAAGTCCCCTGAAAAAAGTCCCGTAGAAATATTGATATCTTCTTCCGAAATGTTCAAGTGGATCGAAGCAAAAGAGAAACAGCTGAAAAAAGAGCTTATAAAAGATAATCAATATCCTGTGGCTATGGAAGGAAGCACGGTGAGAGGGCAGAATTTAGCGGCGCTTTGGGATTTTCAAGGCGCGATGGATATGGCAATGGTAAAGGCGGAACTCGTTATAGCCAAGGAGAATGGTAATTTGGAAGAGACCGCCGAGAGGCTGTCGGAGCAGGTTAAGAAACTCTATGAGATCATGGACAAGAAAATAGAGGATATAGACGAAAAAACCCTTCAATACATGATAAATGAACACTCCAAACTCGAAATGGCGATAGAAATGGCCCTCCCGGCCATCGGTCGAATGTCATACAAAGAACGTCAGATCCTGCACGGCTTCACTCAAGATGTCCTCCGCAACGTATAACGCGTCTTGGGGAGAGGCTCCTACACTGTTTTTACACATTGTCAATACGAATAACAATTTGCAAAGATGATTGCGCAATAGTCTAAAAGGGGGACCTGGCAGGAGCGCGACACCCATTATGGCTATGAATATATTTTTCTTGACATAATTCTGCTAAGGTAGTATGATTACATGAACTTAGAACCTTTTAACATGGTCCCGAGAGGCCGTAAAAGGAGTTAAAATGAACCGAAAGAACCATATATTTGAGCCTGCTTGTCACTCTAGACGTGACGGGGAGGCTTTTTTTTGTGACAGGGTTCAATGAGTTGACCCATACAATGTTAGACGGAGAAGAATATGAATCTTGAGATAAAAGCAAAAGTGTTGGATGAAAAGGGAATAAAAAGGACATTGCAGAGGATTTCCCACGAGATCCTGGAGAAAAATCAAGATGTCGGGACCCTTGCGATCGTTGGGATCAGAACAAGAGGAGCGTATCTGGCGGAAAGGATAGCCGAGAATATACAACAGATCGAAGGCAAAGAGGTTCCGGTAGGCGCGCTTGATATTACTCTGTACAGAGATGACTTAACGGAAGTTTCCGAACAACCGGTAATACGGTCGACCGAAATAGAGTTTGATCTGAACGGCAAACAGATAATACTTGTGGACGATGTTCTATATACGGGAAGGACGGTACGGTGCGCGCTTGACGAATTGATAGATTTCGGAAGGCCCGCTAACATACGACTGGCGGTCCTTATAGACCGCGGCCACAGAGAATTTCCGATCCGTCCGGACTATGTGGGCAAGAACATACCGACAGCCAAACAGGAGAGTGTTGAGGTGCGCTTAAAAGAAACGGATGACGCAGAAGAGGTAAACGTCTTAGCGTAACCAACTCCCATACCGGGTATGATCCATACCCGGTATGGGAGTTGGTAAAGGGGAGATATGAGTAAAAAGAATGCGATGAAATGGACGAGGAAGCATCTTCTGGGGATTGAAGAGCTTTCGGTGGAAGAGGTCAACCTTATACTTGATCAGGCGGCTAATTTTAAAGAAGTTCTATCTCGGCCGATCCCTAAGGTGCCTGCTTTAAGAGGGAAAACAATAGTGAATCTCTTTTGTGAGGCATCTACAAGAACAAGGTCTTCGTTCGAGCTCGCGGCAAAACGACTAAGTGCCGACACTTTGAGTATAGCGGCTTCTTCTTCAAGCTTTGTAAAGGGAGAGACTTTGCGAGATACGGCTCAAAACATAGAAGCGATGAAAATAGACATGATAATTATGAGGCATTCGTGCTCAGGGGCACCATGGTTCTTGTCCAAGCATGTTGATGCCGCGATCATAAACGCGGGTGATGGGTCTCATGAACATCCTACGCAGGCTCTTCTGGATACCTTTACGATCAAAGAAAAACTGGGCAAGATCAAAGGCCTTAATGTAAGCATAATAGGCGATATAGCGCACTCAAGAGTAGCCCGAAGCAATATATGGGCCCTGACAAAATTGGGAGCGAACGTTACTGTGTGCGGGCCCAAAACGCTCATACCCGCACAAATTGAGAAAATGGGCGTTAAAGTGACATATAATATTGCCGGGGCCATAAAGGGGGCGGATGTGCTGAATGTTCTGCGGATACAAATGGAAAGGCAGAAGAAAGCACTATTCCCCAGCATAAGGGAGTATACGAAGATCTTTGGTATAAACACGGAACGATTGAATAAATACGCGAAGAACGACATAGTTATAATGCACCCGGGGCCCATAAACAGGGGTGTGGAACTTAGCCAGGACGTGGCCGATGGCGAATATTCGGTCATCCTGGAGCAGGTAACCAATGGCGTGGCGGTAAGAATGGCGGTATTATTCCTCTTGAATCATACAAAACAGTCAAGTGGAGTAAAATAACCCAAATAACAATAAAAACAAGCATAAAATGGAGTTAAAATGAGTATTTTGATTAAAAACGGACATATAGTAGATCCCTCGCAAGGGATAGACAAAAAAGGCGACATATTGATCTCTGAAGGCAAAGTCGCCCGGATAGGTGGCACGATCAACACAAAAGCGGAAACAACGATAGACGCTTCAGGTAAGATCGTCTCACCCGGATTTGTGGACATGCATACTCACCTGAGAGAACCCGGAGACGAAGAAGCTGAGACCATCGAGACGGCCCTATCGGCGGCAGCGAAGGGAGGATTTACAACAGTAAGTGCCATGCCAAACACTCACCCGGCTTGTGACTCTCAGGCGCATGTAAAATTTCTGCAGGAAAAAGCCGCCGAGGCGGGCCTTGGCAATGTTCTGCCCATAGGTACTATTACAAAAAAGAGAGAGGGCGAAGAGATGTCAGAGATGCAGGAATTAAAAGACGCGGGAGCCTACGCTATCAGCGATGACGGATCTTCGGTAGCTGACCCGTCACTTATGAAAAAAGCGATGGAGTACGCGTCCATGGTGGACATAGTTGTGATATCACACGCGGAAGACAAAGACCTGGTGGCGGGTGGTGTAATGCGAGAAGGCTATTTTTCAACGGTACTGGGGCTGAGGCCCATACCGGCTGAAGCAGAAAGTACTATTGTGGATCGCGATGTTCGTCTTGCGGAACTTACGGGAGCGAGGCTGCATATAGCGCACGTTAGCGCAAAAGAGAGTGTCGAAATAATACGTCAGGCAAAAAAGCGCGAAGTGAACGTAACGGCTGAAGTTACGCCGCATCATTTTACGCTTACAGATGAAGACGCTAAAGGATATGATACAAACATGAAAGTTAATCCGCCTTTGGCTTTGGCTGAAGATATAGAAGCATTAAAGAAAGGGTTAAAAGACGGTACAATAGATGTTATCGCTACCGATCACGCGCCGCATTCCGCAAACGAGAAAGAAAAAGAATTCAATTACGCGCCTTTCGGAATGATCGGACTTGAAACGGCACTTTCGCTTTCCGTGATGAATCTTATTGATAAAGGGATCTTAACCTGGCCTGAGTTAATAGAGAAAATCGCTCTTAATCCTTCGGACATACTTGGGTACGAAGGGGGCACGTTAAAAGAAGGAGCTATAGCGGACATAACCATTATTGACCCGAAAGCCGAATGGACGTATACTGAAGAAGAGATCAAATCCAAATCGAAGAACTCACCCTTTATCGGATGGAAACTTAAGGGAAAAGTGACAGATGTGATAGCTGAAGGCAAAATAGTTCTAAGTGGAGTAAAATAGCACAATAATGTCAAAACTAATCAGAAAAACCCAAAAAATAGCAATAATTTCGAACAAAGAGGTTTGTTCAGCCCACTTTGTCATGGAACTAGAAGCACCTTTTCTGGGCGAAAATTCAGCTCCGGGTCAGTTCATTAACATAAGGGTTGATGAAGGTACGACAGATCCGCTTTTGAGGATACCTCTGGGGATTCATAAAATACATGAGGGTGGGATAAGCTTGTTATACAAGGTGGTTGGTAGCGGTACACAGATATTGAGCAATAAAAAACAAGGGGATCAAGTAGATGTCCTAGGCCCACTTGGAAAAGGGTTTGATGTCGCACGGGTAGAGGCGTATGGCAATACGCCCCTACAAAGTACAAAACAAGACCCCGAGGCAATTCTTGTTGCCGGCGGACATGGAATAGCGCCGCTTTACGCGTTGGCGGAAAGCCTGGCGGAGAAAAAAATTAAGACAACATTTTTGATCGGAGTCAGGTCGCGGGATCATCTGGTATGTGTGGATGAACTAAAAAGCTTAGGCGCCGAAGTTCAAATAGCGACCGAAGACGGCTCGGCTGGTTATGAGGGATACGTTACGGAATTGCTTGAGGAACTATTGAAACAAGTGATGAAAGGCGAGGTTAACGGGGACAGTCAACGCGCTCGCTTCTCGCGGCTTCGCTCGGGACAGGAGGGACAGTCCCCTGGCGAACAACAAACGATGATATATTCCTGTGGGCCACGTTTGATGTTACGAGCCCTCTCAAAAGTAGCGCTAGAAAATAACACGCCGGCGCAGGTTTCGCTCGACGCGTATATGGCTTGTGGTGTCGGGGCCTGCTTAGGGTGCGCTGTTAAAACCAAAGACGGATATAAAATGGTCTGTAAAGACGGTCCGGTTTTCGACTCGAAGGAGATACTGTGGACTTAACAGTAAAAATAAATGACCGAACTTTCAAAAACCCGGTATGGGTCGCTTCCGGGACTTTCGGATACGGGGAAGAATTTAAAGACTTTATCGACCTTGAAAAAGTCGGCGCGATAATTACAAAAACAATTACATTGAACGCCCGGGAAGGGAATCCTCCTCCACGCATAGTTGAGACGCCCTCGGGCATGCTTAACTCTATAGGGCTTGAAAACAAAGGAATAGAGCACTTCGCGAAAAAATATTATCCTTTCCTGGAAAAGCTTGATACCAGAATAATTGTGAGTGTAGCCGGACGAGACAAAGACGAATTTGAGAAATGTATTGAAGCGTTGGAAGAGTTCTCGCCGGACGCTATCGAAATTAATCTTTCATGCCCCAACGTTGTACATCGTCAGACAAAACATAAGTTGATAGCACAAGACCCGGAGACAACCGGAGAAATAATCGCGGCTGTCAGGAAGAAAACCAAAAGTATTCTTATCGCGAAACTTACGCCGAATGTAACAGATATCTCTGAAATAGCGCTTGCCGCGGAAGCCGGAGGGGCGAATGCTCTTTCGGTAGTGAATACATATTTGGGTATGGCGGTCGACGCTGAAGAAATGAAACCGATCTTGGGAAATATAGTCGGAGGGTTGAGTGGCCCGGCAATAAAACCGATGGCGTTAAAAGTGGTATACGATGTAAGCAAAAAAGTAAAGATCCCGGTGATCGGTATTGGAGGGATAATGACGGGACGGGATGTCGCGGAATTTATGTTGTGCGGAGCCGCGGCCGTTCAGGTTGGAACAGCGAATTTAGCGGATCCGGCGGCGCACAACAGGATACTTTCGGAGTTTGAAGAGTATTTGGATAGAAAAGGGATTAAGAAAGCAACGGATTTGGTCGGGAAGTTGAAAAAACTCTAATATTGGACTTTTTTTGTGCTTAGGGGTGGCCCTTTGGGGCCAGGCCCCAAAATACAGGAGACGAAATATGGAAGCGAAAGCGAGATTGATCGTAGCGTTGGATGTGGCGACATTTGAAGAAGCGGAGAAGCTTATTGACGTGTTGGCTGACGAGGTTGAGATATTTAAGGTCGGGATAGCGCCATTTACGGCTTTCGGACAACCCATTTTGGATAAATTGGCGTCTTTGGAGAAAAAAGTGTTTTTGGACCTCAAGGTTCACGATATTCCGAATACGGTCGCGAATGCCGCGCGTGCCGCTGTGGAAAAAGGTGTTTTTATGATGAATTTCCATTGTCTGGGCGGGCAGAAAATGTTGGAAGCGGCCGTAAAGGCTGTTAAAGGGATCCAGTCAGATAGAGAGGCCCCCATTCTGTTGGGAGTTACCATTCTTACGAGCATGAATGAGGACGATTGTCAGGGCATCGGACTTCGCGGGAGAGTGGAGGACAATGTGCTTGAACTTGCCCGGACAGCCAAAACGGCTAAACTTGACGGTGTAGTCGCCTCTGCCCGTGAAGCGCGTATGATAAAAGATAATATCGGCAATGATTTTGTTATTGTTACCCCGGGAGTCCGGCCGGAATGGGCCGCTAAAGGGGACCAACAAAGAGTTCTCACTCCAAAGGCCGCAATTTCCGAGGGCGCCGACTACATAGTCGTGGGAAGGCCCATCCTTCAAGCCGACGACCCGGCAGATGCCGCACGCAAAATAATAGAAGAAATGGCATAAAAAGAAGCGGGTATCCCCGGATATCCTCAATTTTATATATTGTCTTATCGGCAGAAATGTATATAATGAAAGTTCACATAAATACGGTCTAAGGAGCACGCATTATGCAAGAAATGGAAATAATGGATATTTTTATAAAAACAAGGGCGTATTTGCAGGGACATTTTAAGTTGTCCTCAGGATTGCATTCGGGGGCATATTTGCAGTGCGCGTTGGTTCTGCAGGATCCGATCATAGCCGCTAGATTATGCAAAAGTTTAGCGGAGAAATTCCGGGTGGATAAACCCGATATTGTGGTTGGCCCGGCAATGGGTGGTATAGTTCTGGCATATGAACTTGCCAGAGCCTTGGGGGCCAGGGCTATTTTTACGGAGAGAGACTCTGAAGGGAAAATGTCGCTCAGAAGAGGTTTTAGGATTTTTCCTGATAATAAGGTTTTAATAGCGGAAGATGTGCTTACTACCGGAGGTTCGGTTAAAGAGGTTATCGCGCTCCTGGACAGAGAAGATGTTGTCCCTGTAGGGGTCGCAAGCCTGATAGACAGGAGTTCAGAGAAAATAGATTTTAGCGGAATAAAACAGGAAAGCCTGATGAAGATCAATGTCCCGACTTTTCAGGGGGACGCGTGTCCTTTTTGCCAGGAAGGTATACCCGTAGACAAGCCGGGATCGAAAAAATGAAAAATGGTATATCGGGCGCCATAAATGGCGCCCGATATGCAGTGGTAGGGGTTCGATTTATCGAACCCGAATAGGAGGGAAAAAATGGAAATGGATCTTAACGGTATAATAAACAAGATAAAAGAAGAAGGTGTCGGAGAGGCGGAAAAGAACGCCGTGGCCATAATAAGCCGGGCGCGAGAGGAAGCCATCGACATCGTTGAGGCGGCGAAAAAAGAGAAGGAAGAGATAATAAAAACCGCCCGACAAGAAGCCGAAAGGCTTCAGAAAAATGGCGAAGAAGCTATTAAACAAGCGTCGAGAGATGTTGTTCTAAGCTTGAAAGACAAAATAACCGCGCTTTTCGACAGTATAATCAAGCGGGAAGTGGCTTCTAATCTACAGGTGGACTGGCTTCGCGAAATGATAACTCACCTTGTGAAAAACTTTAAAACAGATGATACTTTTGAAGTGGAAGTGCTCTTGAGCGAGAAAGACAAACAATATCTGGAAAAAAGCGTGTTCGCGGAACTTAAGGGGAAAATGGCCGAGGGTGTAACATTGAAAGTATCTCCGAACGTGGAAAACGGGTTTCGTATAGGAGAAAAAGGTAAAAACTCTTTTTATGATTTTACGGATGAGGCGATAACCGAAGCATTCAAAACCTTCCTTAATCCGAAAATAACGGAGATATTGAAATAGATAGCGTGCATAGTTTAACAGGGTGTATCATGATGTAGGGGCTTGATTCATCAAGCCCGTTATATCGGGTTCGATAAATCGAACCCCTATAATATGCTGTAGGCAGCTTTTCACAATGTGACTTGTGACACAGCCTGTTCGCGGGGATGACAGCAGGGGAGCTCAACGGGCTTACCCGCTGAACGCTAGTAAAAGGGTACATATGAGCGAATATTTTTATCTGGTCGCGTCACTGCCAAGCATCACTTTTGGTCAAAAGCCGGACATCTCAAAGGACGAATTTATCGCTGAATGCGAAAAATGGCTTACGCCGGGTGATATGAAAATGGTGTTATCGGCGGATCTTAGCCGGGAAGATCCTGCCGGTGAAAATTCCGGATGTTTAGCGGCGTGGAAACAGTTTGACGCGGGTTTAAGGGGAAAACTCGCGCTTCTCCGGCGTGCCCGCAAGAGAGGTGAAGAACATAAAACAACAGGCATCCTGAAAGAAGTTATGAACGAAAAAAACCCGCTTTTAAAAGAAACGGCCCTGGAAAAAGTTCGTTGGGATTTTATCGAACACCAGGGCGTCGGCAGCTATTTTGACGTGAACCGGGTCGTACTTTATTTTTTACAATTACAAATTTCAGAAAGGCTTTCATCTTTCGACAAAGAGACTGGTGAAGGGATCTTTTACAAACTATGCGAGGTAGACCATGGAGAAACAAAAGGGTAACATAGTAGCGATCAGTGGGAACATGATAACCATAGAGTTTGACGGCGATGTCATACAAAACGAAGTGGGTTACGTGCTGAGTCTTGGCAAGCGCTACAAATCGGAGATCATAAAGATCACTGGGAACAAAGCTTTCGCCCAAGTGTTCGAGTATACAAAAGGGATCAAAGTAGGAGACGAAGTTGAATTCTCCGGGGAGATGCTTTCGGTTCAGTTGGGGCAGGGACTTTTAACTCAGATATACGATGGGCTTCAAAATCCGCTTCCGGAGATGGCGGAAAAATTCGGGTTTTTCCTGCCAGTGGGAGTAGAGTTAAACGCGCTTTCTTTTGAGAAAAAATGGGATTTTACGCCGGACGCGAAGGCCGGCGATAAAGTAGTTGCCGGCAGTGTTCTCGGGAGCGTCCCCGAAGGCCTCTTTAAACACAAGATAATGGTTCCGTTCTATCTGAACGGAGAGTACACGATTGAGAAAGTGACCGAAAAAGGAACATACCCGATCGAAAAGACAATAGCCGTGATCAAAGACTCTAAAGGGAGCTTGATCGACGTAACCATGACCTTTAACTGGCCGGTGAAGATCCCCGTAGACGCGTACAAAGAAAAATTGCAGCCCAAAGACGCGCTTGTTACGCGGATAAGAATTCTGGATACACTTTTTCCCATAGCCAAGGGCGGAACGTATTGTATCCCGGGTCCGTTCGGAGCGGGCAAAACGGTACTTCAGCAGATAACCAGTCGTTACGCGGAAGTTGATATTGTTATCATAGCCGCCTGCGGAGAAAGAGCCGGGGAGGTTGTTGAAACGTTAAAAGAATTCCCCAAGCTTATTGACCCGCGGACGGGAAAATCTTTGATGGAACGGACGATCATTATTTGCAATACGTCTTCCATGCCCGTCGCGGCGAGAGAAGCTTCCGTGTATACCGGAACAACGCTCGCGGAATATTACAGGCAGATGGGACTTAACGTGCTTCTCCTCGCGGATTCGACTTCACGTTGGGCGCAGGCGATGAGGGAGATCTCCGGGCGACTTGAAGAAATACCGGGAGAAGAGGCATACCCGGCGTATTTAGAATCACGTATAGCGAGTTTTTATGAAAGGGCGGGTTTAGTGGAACTGTATGACGGTGAGATAGGTAGCCTTACTATCGGCGGCACCGTAAGCCCGGCCGGCGGGAACTTCGAGGAGCCGGTTACGCAGGGAACACTTAAAGTCGTGGGAGCGTTTCATGGCCTTTCGCGCGAAAGGTCCGACGCTAGAAGGTTTCCCTCTGTGCACCCGCTGGAAAGCTGGAGTAAGTATAAAAGTTTTATAGATGACAGCCATGTCCGCAAAGCAAAAAGCATTCTGACGAAAGGTGACGAGGTTAACCAGATGATGAAGGTTGTGGGGGAAGAGGGTACGTCCACCGACGATTTTGTTATATATCTTAAGAGCGATTTCGTTGACAGTGTTTATCTTCAACAGAACGGGTTTGACCCGGTGGATGCTTCGACGACAGACGAGAGGCAGAAATATGTTTTCGCGAAAGTAGTGGAAGTTCTGGACAAAGAATTTACTTTTGAGGAAAAAGAAGACGCGCGGCACTTTTTCTATAATTTGAGACACAAGTTTATCGACTGGAACTACAAAGAGTGGGATTCCGACGAATTTAAAGAGCAGGAGAAAAAAATAAACGAGGCGATCGGATGAATCGGGGACAGTCCACGCGCGGCTTCGCCGCTTGGGACAGTCCCCTGAGCAACCCACTGTCGTCCCGACCGAGCGCGGCCGAGGGACACCGTTCCCGAGGTCATTCTGAGGGCAGAGGGTCTCAGGGTAGCGAGCGGAGGGATCTTTGTGGGAAATAATATAACGGAGGGTAGTACAAATGAGAAAAGTGTGTACCAGAATATTGAGTATATCCGGAAACGTTGTAACGGTGAAAGCGAACGGGATAGCATATGAGGAACTTGCTGAAGTTTTAACCGCGCGCGGAACGTCTTTGGCGCAGGTTATACGCCTTGACGGAGAGATCGTGCACCTGCAGGTGTTCGCGGGCTCACGCGGCATTTCAACCGGCGACGAAGTCCGGTTCCTGGGGCATCCTATGAAAGTAGGATTTTCAGAGAACATGTTGGGCCGCATATTTAACGGCAGCGGTGAGCCGAGAGATAATGGACCGGCGATAACCGAAAGCCTCATAGAGATCTCAGGGCCCGCGGTAAATCCTTCGAAGAGGGTTATCCCCTCGAACATGGTAAGGACCAACATTCCGATGATAGATGTTTTTAACTCTCTGGTAGAGTCGCAGAAGCTGCCCATATTTTCAGTTTCGGGAGAACCATATGATGAACTTTTGGCCAGGATCGCTTTGCAGGCGGAAGTTGATGTTATTATTCTCGGCGGGATAGGTCTTAAGTTTGACCAGTATATGTATTTTAAAAACACGCTTGAAGAAGGCGGCGCTTTGAGTAGAACTATATTTTTTGTTCATACGGCGGCGGATCCTGTTGTTGAGGGGCTTATGATCCCGGATCTCGCTTTGGCCGTTGCCGAGAAATTCGCGCTGAGCGGGAAAAAAGTTCTGGCGCTGCTTACTGATATGACCAACTTTGCCGACTCGATGAAAGAGATCGCCATAACAATGGAACAGGTGCCGTCTAACAGAGGGTATCCCGGAGACCTCTACAGTCAGCTCGCCGCCAGATACGAGAAAGCGGTTGATTTTGAAGGTGCCGGATCTATCACGGTACTTGCCGTTACGACGATGCCGGGTGACGATGTTACGCATCCGGTTCCCGATAACACCGGTTATATAACCGAGGGACAGTTTTATCTGAAGAATGGAAGAATAGAACCGTTCGGTTCGCTAAGCCGTTTAAAACAGCTGGTTAACGATAAAACCCGAAGTGATCATAGGGCTATTATGGACGGGATGGTCCAGCTTTACGCGCAGTATAGAGAAGCGGAAGAAAAACGATCCATGGGTTTCAGGATGAGCGAATGGGATAGAAAACTGTTAAAATATGGCGCGCTATTTGAACGCGGAATGATGGATCTTAAGGTAAATATCCCGCTCGAGGAGGCCCTGGACAACGGGTGGAGGATCCTGGCGGATTGTTTTCATCCTGAAGAGACGAATTTCAGGACAGAGTTGGTCGAGGAATATTGGCCGGAAAAAGCAGTATCTAGTACGTAGGAGCCGCCTCCGGCGGCGAACTATAAAATGATGTAATTAGTTCGCGGCCCATCGGCGAAGCCGATACCGCTCCTGAGGCTGTGTCGTAATTCGTTTTGCGGATGGCCGTATACAATATATTGTAGGGGTTCGATTTGTCGAACCCGATATAACGGGCTTGATGAATCAAGCCCCTACATTCATTATGACACAGTCTGCCTACGGGATAAGATATGCAGATGTAATTAGTTCGCGGCCCATCGGCGAAGCCGATACCGCTCATACAGGATACGATATATAAACGGCGCAATTATGGCGAAAATACGATTAACTAAAAACGAACTTAAGAAGCAGAAAGACGCCCTGAAGAGATACCGGTTGTATCTTCCTACGTTGTTATTGAAAAAGCAACAGCTTCAGGCCGAGCTTTTGAAGACACATCACGCGATGGAAGAAATAAAGCGGAAGAGAGCTTTCCTTAAAGCGGAGACATTAGAGTGGGTAGATGTTTTCGCCGAAGAAACGGGAATAGAAAATCTCATAAAGATCGACCAGATCGTTACTACAGCAGGAAACATAGCGGGGATAGACATCCCGGTTTTTGATAAGGTTAGTTTCGTCGAAGAAGAGTATGACCTGGGGAAAACCGCGCTATGGGTGGATTATGGAATAGACGAAATGAAACAAGTGGTAACGTTGAACGCTAAAATGGAAACGCTCAAGCAACAGGAAGTCCTGATAAGAGAGGAACTCAGGATCACAACGCAAAGAGTAAATCTTTTTGAGAAGGTAATGATCCCCGAGGCGTGTGAGAACATAAGGAAGATACAGATCTATCTGGGCGACATGCAGACAGCGGCGGTTGTTACGGGAAAGATCGCCAAAGATAAAATACTTAAGAAGGAACAAAGTTTGGGATAGCAAGTAGTAAGGGAAGGGAACGAAGTCGAAGGACCTAAAAGGTGAAATTATGATCGAGAAGATGAAAAAGCTTACACTTCTGGTTTCCTGGAGAGACACCGAAGGCTTTGTCGCCCGGCTTCGGGAAGTAGGCGTCGTGCACATAAAACATGTTAAAAAGCCCGCGCATCATGAGATAACCTTCATTGAGGATAAGTCTGCTAAGATCGACCACGCTATCTCTATTCTTGAGCCGTATGTTGCTCCGGGAGAGAAAAAGGAACGAAAATGTCAGAACGACAAGAAGACGCAAGAACACGCGGACCTGGTAGCCGGATTTTTTAAGCAAAGGATCGAACTTGAAGCCCGCCAGCGTGACTTGGAAAGACATATAGAATGGTTTAAGCTCTGGGGCCGGTTCGATCCGGAGGATCTGGAGGCATTGAAACAAAAAGGTGTGCACATTAAGCTGTATAGACTTAAAAAAGAGGAATTTACCGGGATAAAAAAGGGCAAAAGTTTTTTTGTTATAAAAAAAGAAAAAGGGTTTGTTTATATAGCTACCGCGGCTTTGTCCGGCGAGGAAGGGATAGAGTTCTCTGAAATAGTTCCACCCCCCGAGGGCACCGGAAAAATGGAAGAGGAATTAACAAGCGTAAAATACAATATAGGAAAAATAGAGGATTTTTTCAAAGCGGAAGCTAAAAAAATAGTATTTTTAAAAGAATACAAAGAAAAACTTCTGGAAAAACATGAGTTCCTGAAGGTCAGGTTCGGGATGGCCGAAGAAGAAAAGTTTTCGTATCTTCAAGGCTTTTGTCCGGTAAGAGCTCTGAAAAAGATAACCTCTATGGCGAAAGAACGCGGGATCGGATATGTTGTCGAAGAACCGGATGATCCCGAGGAGACGCCGACGCTTATTACCAATCCAAAATGGATCAGGATAGTGGAGCCTATTTTCAGTTTTATGAATACCTTGCCCGGGTATGAAGAGTTTGATATAAGTTTTGTTTTTCTGGCGTTTTTCGGATTATTCTTTTCTATGCTGATCGGGGACGCGGGGTACGGTCTGATTTTTCTCCTCGCGACATTTCTGGCCAGGCAGAAACTGAAAAAAGCACCATCGGAGGTATTTTTCCTGATGTATGTTCTGAGTTTCGGGACCATAATCTGGGGAGCCGTCACAGGGACCTGGTTCGGAGCCGAACAAATAGCGCAACTGCCCGTGTTCCGGGGGCTTATCGTTGAGAAGATAAGCAGCTTTGCCGGGAACAACCAGAATCTGATGATATACATATGTTTCGTTATAGGTGTTATACACCTGACCATAGCCCATCTTTTCATAGCCATAAAGGTGATAAATTCTTTGAAGGTCATCTCGGAGGTTGGCTGGATCATGATCCTGTGGGGAATGTTTTTTACCGCGGGTACGTTTGTTATAGGAAATGCGTTTCCGCCTCAGGCGGGGTGGCTTTTTATCGCGGGGATCGCGACGGTGCTTATATGCAGCCATCCGGAAAAAGGGATCTTAAAGGGAATATTAAGCACGATGGCGGATTTGCCGTTAAGCATTATCAGTTCTTTCTCCGACATTGTTTCTTATCTGAGGTTGTTCGCGGTCGGATATGCTTCGGTAGTTGTAGCGCAAAGCTTTAATAACATGGCCCTGAGCGGTGGACCCGTGGGTATTCTTGGGGGTATCGTCGCGGCGCTGATACTTTTTTTGGGGCACGCGTTGAATATTGTTTTAGGACTAATGGCCGTTGTGGTCCATGGCATAAGGCTGAATATGCTTGAATTCTCGGGACATCTGGGAATGCAGTGGAGCGGCAAGAAATACGAACCGTTTAAGGAGAAATAAATAGTTTTGGTAGCAATGCAAGTAACCGTAGGAGCGGCCTCTGGCCGCATACAATATATTGTAGGGGTTCGATTTGTCGAACCCGATATAACGGGCTTGATGAATCAAGCCCCTACATTATGACACAGTCTGGTTGAAAAAACAGCGTTTTGCATGAGTCTATAATTTATAACTGGATAAGGAGGTAAATATGGTTTCAGGATTAGGTGACATGGGGCTTTCGTTGACATTCGCGGCGATAGGGTCGGCTTTGGGTACGGGCGCGGCGGGAATGGCCGCTATCGGGGCGTGGAAAAAGGCGTTTTTACAGAACAAGATGGCGCCGTTCATTCTTATCGCGTTTGTGGGAGCTCCTTTATCTCAAACCATTTATGGCATGATATTGAGGAATGCGATACAAAGCGCGAATTTGCCGGCCGAAACGTATCCTTTTCAGATGGTTTTAGGTCTGGCTGCGGGGTTGGCCATGGGAGTATCGGCCTGGATGCAGGGAAAAGCGGGTGCTTCGGCGGCAGACGCGTTGGGTGAAACCGGTAAAGGGTTTGGTAACTATATTATGGTTCTCGGGGTTATCGAGACAGTGGCCCTCTTTGTCATGGTATTCGCTATGACGGCGTTGCCAAAATAACAATAGAGAGAAAATAGTTGCAAATGACAGAAGGATTTTGTACAATATCCAACACTGTTAGGGCTATTGCGCGTCCCCATCGTCTAGCCCGGTCTAGGACACCAGATTTTCATTCTGGCGACAGGGGTTCGAATCCCCTTGGGGATGCCAATTTTTGCGTATGAAAAAGGGCCTCTCCCGACGTATAATAAGGAGAGGCCCTTTTTGTTGAAGGTTGGGGCGCGTATTGCAAGGTGCCCCTATGATGACGAACAAGCGGGAAGCAAATATGGACGTTGAACAATTTTGGGAAAAAGCACAGGACAAGACTGAGGTTGTACGAGGTCGCGTAAAAGGGCTCGCGCCTTTTGCCGCGACAGAGGTGCCGTATATTTTTCTTGGTGAGTCTGTTGTGAATGAAGGGCATACTGTTGTCCGGAAGGGAAAGGTTATAGTTGAAAGGCCGATAATAGTTCTGCCTGAAAACATGCCTCAATTTGAAGGGTTCGATTTTGAAGAAGAGATGGAAATTGAACAAGACGTTGTGCAGATGTTCTTTTTGATGCGAGGCATAAGGTTCCCGTCGCTTAAATATAACAACACCGTAGAAGATCTTGATCTTGAAGAGGAGTCTCTCGCGAAGACCGCAAAAAAACAAAAAAAAATACTCGAAAGAGAAGAAAATGTACAGACAGCACTGATCCTTGGACCGGAAGACTGCTGGCAATTTTCCATTCTTCTCTATATGGCGTCTTTGATAGGTCGTTCAGCGCGAGCAGACATAATGAACTTGCTGGATGACAGATATAAAGGGACCCTATAAACTATGTGCGGCATTATAGGATACACAGGTAAAAAAGAAGTTTCGAAGATCCTCGTCAAAGGTCTATCCCGACTGGAATATCGCGGTTATGACTCAGCGGGCATTGCCGTTCTGGCAAAAGAAAAAATACGAATAAGAAAGAAAAAAGGAAAACTTTCCGTTCTTCGCGATGATCTGAAACGTGTCCCGATAGAAGGGCATGTTGGAATCGGTCACACCAGATGGGCGACACATGGCGTACCGAATGACGTTAACGCGCATCCTCACGCGGACGGAGAACATTCGGTAGCTGTTGTTCATAACGGCATTATCGAGAACTACCGGGAGATAAAAGAAAACCTTAAAAAGAAAGGGTACGACTTTCTTTCCGACACCGACAGTGAAGTGTTCGCTCATCTGATCTCCGACAATTATAACGGAGACCTGTGTGAGGCGGTAAAGACATCCATTAAAGAGATCAAGGGGTCTTATGCCATAGCCGCTATGCACAAGAACGAACCGGACAGGATAATAGGGGCAAGAATGGATAGCCCGTTGGTGGTGGGTGTAGGAGAAGATGAAACTTTTCTGGCAAGCGATATTCCCGCTATTCTGGATTACACAAAAGATGTGATATATATTGAAAACGGCGACATTGTAGATCTTTCGGGAAACGTGTGTTCAATATATGATTCTGACGGTCAAAAAGTAGAGCGGGACATGGTGAAAATAAAGTGGGATATATCGCAAGCGGAAAAAGGCGGGTATAAACATTTTATGCTTAAAGAGATCTTCGAGCAGCCGAAAGTATTGCATGATATCTTTAAAGAAAGGATCATTGGCGATTCTGTCGCGTTCGAAGAGTTGGTTATCGACGAGGGAGTTCTTAAGGGGATAAAAAATATCGCGATAATCGCTTGCGGAACGGCGTATCACGCGGGTCTTACCGGAAAATATATACTCGAAAAACATACAAGAATTCCCGTCTGGGTCGACACCTCAAGCGAGTTCAGATATCGCGATCCGTTGGTCGGTGAAAATACGTTAGTTGTTGTTGTCTCGCAGTCCGGGGAAACCGCTGATACCCTCGCGGCGCTGAGGGAAGCAAAAAGCCGGGGCTCTAAAGTTCTCGCGATATGTAATGTTCTTGGCAGTTCTATCGCCAGGGAAGCGGACGGTGTTATTTATACACACGCCGGACCCGAAATAGCGGTCGCTTCCACTAAGGCGTATACGGCACAGCTTGCTATATTGTATTTGTTCGCGTATTACCTTGCCGAGGTTCGGGGAGACTCGCAAGAGCACGACAAAAACTTCCTGAAAGAACTTAAAAAACTTCCAGCTAGCGCCGAAAAAATATTGCGACAGTATCACACCGACGAAAACATTCTTGAAAAATACGCCGGTGAATTTCATGAATATTACCTGGCGCGGAACAACAAAAGCTGTTTTCTTTATCTCGCGCGAAATGTAAATTATCCGAATGCTCTTGAGGGAGCGCTTAAGCTGAAAGAGATCTCATATGTAAGTGCCGAAGGTTACCCCGCGGGGGAAATGAAACACGGTCCGATCGCGCTTATTGACGAGAACCCCTGGGTTGTTTGTATCGCGGTAGAAGCAGACACTTATGAGAAAATGCTTTCGAATATACAGGAGATCAAGGCGCGCGGCGGACTTGTGATAGCGATAACAACAGAAGGCGATACTGAGATCAAGGGCATTGACGTTAATTACAATATAAGAGTGCCTCGGGTTCCCGAGATGTTTTCTCCGATCCTTGTAATCGTTCCTCTCCAGCTTTTGGCGTATTTCATAGCCGCGGAATTCGGCTATGACATAGACCAACCGCGCAATCTGGCTAAATCTGTAACGGTAGAATAATTTGTCGTTCGTATCTCGTATTTCGTGGGTTTGGGCTAAACATTCGTCATTGCGAGGAACGAGATTGCTTCACCTGTCATTCAGGTTGTGTCATAACGTAGGGGCTTGATTTATCAAGCCCGTTATATCGGGTTCGATAAATCGAACCCGATATAATATGTTGTATGCAGTCCTTCACAAGGTGATTTGCGACACAGCCGGAAGGATAGGGATGTCGTACAAGGGATAACGAAAAAATGAAAGCAGGCACACTTTATATCGTAAGCACTCCTATCGGCAACCTTGAAGACATAACGTTCAGGGCCGTACGCGTTCTGAAAGAAGTCGATCTCATCGCGGCCGAAGACACTCGGCGAGCAAAGATACTTTTGAATAATTACGGGATCTCGACACCTCTTACAAGTTATCATTCGTACAATCTAAAACTTAAAACTTCTCGACTTGTAGATAAACTCCGTGAAGGTAAAGATATCGCGCTTGTTTCCGATTAGGGAACACCGGGGATATCCGATCCGGGAAGTGTTTTTGTGTCAGAGTGTATCTCTAATGATATTTCCGTCACAACGCTTCCGGGGCCGACAGCATTTGTCGCGGCACTGGTTTTATCCGGCATGCCGACACATAAAGTTGTTTTTGAGGGCTTTCTTTCTAACAAGAAGGCCAGGCGTCGTAAACAGCTGGAAAACTTAAAAAATGAAGATAGAACAGTTGTGTTATATGAATCTCCTCATAGATTGGTAAAATTTCTGCAGGATTTTCTGGATATCTATGGAGACAGAGAGATCGCGATCGCCCGTGAGATCACCAAAAAGTTTGAAGAGGTCAGAAGAGCAAAGGCCGGTATACAACTTGAGTATTTTACGGACAATAAGCCTCGAGGGGAATTTGTTATGGTATTTCAAAGCGATTAGACGTTAGTGTAATAGTAATCATTGACTTTTTATTGCTAATTGTTACAATATAGGGTGCGTCAGGACGATATAATTTATGGTAGGGGCACGGCATGCCGTGCCCCTACTTTAATATTTGATAAAATGGAAGGTGAAAAATGAATAATCAAACGTTGATATTAATAAAACCGGATGGATTGACAAAATCTTTGACCGGGAACGTTCTGTCGCGTCTTTCAGAGACGAAACTGGACATTGTGGGCGCGCGCATGGTGCAGGTTTCCCGCGAACTCGCCGAGGAGCATTACAGGGAACTAAAGGATAAGCCTTTTTTTGATGACCTGGTAAAGTACATAATGGGCGAGTATCATAAGAAAAAGGTAATGGCTCTTGTGTATTACGGGGAAAACGCGATCAGCAAAGTAAGGGAAATATGCGGGAAAACCAATCCAGAAGAAGCGGATTCCGTCTCGATAAGGGGTGCTTATGGAAGGATAACCACCGCGGGCGTTTATGAGAACGTCATGCATGCTTCGGCTAACCCCCAAGACGCTGAACGCGAAATTAAACTGTGGTTCACCCCGGATGAAATCATAGCGGACATTTATTCTACGATTGAAGTCGAAGAACAAACAAAAACACTTAAATGGCAATAACCCATTTAATACAAGAAAAAACGGAATTATTATGATCAGATCAATGACGGGGTTCGGCAAAGGTACCTCAAAAGGAAAAGCAGGTGATATTACCGCGGAGATAAAAACGCTTAACCATAAAAGTCTGGGCATTTCCTGTACGCCGTTTAATGATTTTTTTCTTCTGGATGAAAAAGTGGCAAAGGTGCTTGGCAAAAAGATATTCAGAGGAAAGGTGTTCGTAAAGATATCGAGAGAGAGCGCGGCAGGCCAGAAAAGCGTGCAGAAAATAACGGTTAATGAAGACAAAGCCGCGAAATATCTCGCTAAAATAAAAAAGATCCAAAAAAAACTTGGCGTTAAAGGCGAGATCCGGATACAAGACATAATAAACTTCCCCGGGATCGTAGAGGTCAAGGTCGAGAAGAAAAAAGAAAACCTGTGGCCCGATATAAATAAAGCGCTCAATAAGGCGCTCATTCAGCTGATGGAGTACAGATCCAAAGAAGGCGTACGTCTGGCGAAAGATTTTAATAAGCGTTTGATCACGATCAAGAAAAATCTTGTAACGGTGAAAAAAGCTGAAAAACAATGTGTTAGTGAATATCGCAAAAAATTAACGGCATCCATCAGAGAGATGGCCATAAAGCCTGACATTGACAAGGGAAAGCTCGAGACAGAAGTCGCTCTTTTCGCGCGGAACTGTGATATAGCTGAAGAGGTAACCCGCCTGGAGAGCAATATAACGGCTTATAAAGATACTATGAAAAATAAGGAAACTTACGCGGGGAAGAAGCTGGATTTTATAGCTCAGGAAATGCAGAGAGAAGTGAATACGATAGGGGCAAAGTCCAGCGATCATAGGATATCCAAAGCTGTGATCGAGATGAAAAGCGAGATCGAAAAGATCCGCGAACAAATTAAAAACATAGAATAAGCCGGAAACATGATGAGAGAAAGAAAACCACTTATGATCGTTGTTTCCGCGCCTTCAGGAGGAGGGAAGACAACGATAGTTGAGAGTCTTCTGAGGAAGGTATCGGACATAACGCGTTCTGTCTCCGTTACTACCAGGGCTCCTCGTCCAGGCGAAAAAGATAAAGAAGATTATATCTTTGTCTCCGGTGAAGAGTTTAAGAAAAGAATCGAAGAGGGTGACTTTCTTGAGTGGGAAGAGAACTTTGAAAATTACTACGGTACTTCCGAAACACAAATAAAAGAGGCGTTGTCTTGCGGTAAAGATGTTGTATTGTGCATAGACGTCAAAGGCGCGAGAACAGTTAAAGAAAAGTTCCCGGAAAGCCTCAGCGTATTCATAATGCCGCCATCGATAGAAGAGCTGAAAGATAGGCTGGAAAAAAGAGACGCGGATCATCCCGAGCAGGTAGCCTTGCGATTGGAAGAGGCAAAAAAAGAAATAGAAGCCGCTGACGAATATGATTATATGGTTGTGAACGAAGAACTGGAAAAGGCGGAGAAAGAACTTGTGGCAATTGTAGAGAGCGCGAGAAGAAATAGCATAACAAGCGAACAAAAAAACGAGGCATAATGGAACAAATGGCACGCGATGAATTGTTGAAGAAAGTGGGGAGTGTTTACAAGTTATGTAACCTGGCGGCAATGAGAGCTATGGAGCTTAATTCCGGCATGAAGAGGTTGACGGATTCATTCCCGAACGAGAAGGTTACAACTATAGCCCTGAGAGAGATAGCGGAAGATAAAGTTTCACTGCAAAAATAGGCTTAGGATAAATTCTAATGGCAAAGAGCATACTCCTGGGAGTAACCGGAAGCATCGCCGGCTATAAGGCGTGTGACCTGGTAAATATCTTCCGAAAAAAAGGATATTCCGTCCGCTGTGTGATGTCCCGTGACGCGAAGTGGTTCATTACACCTCTTACCCTTGAGACGTTGACGGGGAAGAAAGTGATCAAAAAGATGTTCCCCCTCCAGGAAGAAAGAGACCCTGTACATATATCTCTCGCTGACGAAGCGGATCTCATACTGATCGCTCCGGCAACGGCCGATATTATCAGTAAGATCGCCGGCGGGATATGCGACGAAATATTAACTTGTACGGTATGTGCCGCGACGAGTCCGGTGCTTATCGCGCCCGCTATGAATGACAGGATGTTTAACAATCCCATAATACAGGACAACATAAAGTATTTAAGAGATAAAGGATACCACTTTATTGATCCTGTTAGGGGACATCTCGCGTGTGGTTATGAAGGTGTCGGACACCTTGCTCCCGTAGAAAAAATTGTCGACGAAGCCGAAAAGATACTAAAGGCCTAACCTTTTTTCCCTAAAATGGATAAAAATCCGTCTAATTCTATAAAAATTCTTGTTACCGCGGGGCCTACCAGAGAGCCGATAGATCCGGTTAGATATATTTCCAATCTTTCCAGTGGAATGATGGGATACGAAATAGCCACGGAGTGCGAGAAACGCGGATTTGACGTCTGCCTTATAAGCGGCCCGGTAGAAATATCGCCGCCCAAGGGGGTTGATACGATATATGTAACTACCGCAAGTGAAATGAGAGACAAGGTTAATGAACAAATTGAAAGCTCCGGATGTATTATAATGACGGCCGCGGTATGCGATTTCAGGCCGGATAAGATCAAAGAACAAAAGATAAAAGAAGATGAAAGCTTAACCTTAAAACTCGTAAAAAATCCCGATATTTTAAAAGGAATAGAAAATAATAAGGATCTGGTGAAAGTAGGGTTTGCGCTGGAAACCGAAAACGCCGTCGAAAACGCCAAAAAAAAGATCAAGGAGAAATTTCTGGACTTGATCGTTCTCAACGAGAAGACCGAAAGCAACGAACCTTTTGGACCGGGTGAAAAGAGGGCCAGGATCCTTGACAATAAAGGAAACATCAAAGAATTCAATAAAGTTACAAAGCCGGAACTGGCCCGGGTTTTGATCGACGAGATAGAGGGGCTTTTATGAGCAAGAAAGCCCGTACAAACAATAGTGGATTTACGCTGGGAGAGTTAGTGGTTGTTTTTGCCATAGTATTTATAGTCGGAGCGCTTTTGACCCCGGTCGTTAAGTATAGCCAGAGAAGAACAGATAAGATATTATGCGCTAACAACTTACGGGAATTGGGTCTGGCTTTGTACATATATGCTCAGGAGAATGAGGGCAAGTTTCCTGTGGCGTTGAAAACGCTTTATGAAGAGCATTATTTAGCCGATCCGAAGTTCACGGATTGTCCCGCGGCAGTCGCGCGCGGTCCGGGTATCTCCGGCGATTATATATATACGTCGGGATTATCGGCGAGATCTCCCTCGGGCCAGGTTCTTGTGAGGGATAAGTCGAAGAATCACTCCTCCGGGGGCAAAAATGTTCTTTATGTTGACGGCAGTGTTGCATGGGAAGGGTAAAATTTAACTATTATTGACATTTTCAGCTTATTGTGATAATTTAACCAATTATTGTAACTGGAAACAGTGGACGTGTTTAGGATTATATATATATTAGGGGCGCGGTGGCCGAGAAGCTAGGCAGCGGTCTGCAAAATCGCGTACACCGGTGCGAATCCGGTCCGCGCCTCCAGAATAATCAAAGAGTGGGCGGTTAGCTCAGATGGTTAGAGCGCCACGTTGACATCGTGGAGGTCACCGGTTCGATTCCAGTATCGCCCACCATTATATTTGCTTTGCAAAAATTGCGGAGCACCGAAACATTGATCAATCGGTAGGGGCGTATCGCGATACGCCCCTATGTAGAACACTTGGTCGGGCGAGTGGCGGAATGGCAGACGCAAAGGACTTAAAATCCTTCGGTTGTAAAACCATGAGGGTTCAAGTCCCTCCTCGCCCACCAATTTGATTTAGAAACGGTAGGGGCATATAGCCATACACCCCTACAACATGTATTAATAGTTCCAAGGCGAAACAATGGTTAAGAAAATAGACGAAAAATTACAGGACTTGAGGCATAGCGCATCGCACATTATGGCGGATGCGGTAAAAAAGCTATATCCGGGCGTTAAGCTGGGTATAGGTCCGGCTATTGATGACGGGTTTTACTATGATTTCGATTTTACCGAATGCGAGGCAGCTTCAACAGGTGACTTAAATAACAATTTTTTAACGCCGGAAGATCTGCCAAAGATCGAAGAAGAGATGAAAAAGATCATTAAGGCGGGTCTTGTGTTTGAACAGGAAACGGTCTCGAGGGAAGACGTTGAAAAAGTTTTGGCCAGAGATAAAGAGACCTATAAGCTGGAGCTGTTAAAAGAGTTGACGGATACGGAAATTTCTTTGTACAAACATGGTGATTTTGTTGATCTTTGCAAAGGACCACATGTTGAGAAAACCAGCCTGATAGGCGCGTTTAAACTGTTATCTGTAGCGGGAGCTTATTGGAGAGGGAACGAGAACAACCCGATGTTGCAGCGCATATACGGTACCGCTTTTCGTGACAGAAAAGAACTCAAAAAGTTCTTAATGCTGAGAGAAGAGGCCAGGAAGAGAGATCACAGAAAACTTGGCAAGGAGCTGGAGTTGTTCAGTTTTAGTGATGTCGCGGGTGCGGGACTCGTTCTTTTTCATCCTAAGGGAGCGATGCTTCGTCAGACAGTAGTCGACTATATAACAAAAAAACATCTCCAAAAAGGATACGAGCTTATTTCAAGTCCTCACATTTTTAAAAGTGATATATGGATGAAGTCGGGCCACTATGACTATTACAAAGACAATATGTATATTTTTGAAAAAGATGATCAGGAATATGCCGTTAAACCCATGAACTGTCCCGGGCATATACTTGTCTACGCGTCGCGCGTCAGGAGTTACAGGGAGCTGCCGATAAGATATTTTGAGTTGGGAAGTGTATACAGGCATGAAAAATCAGGTGTGCTCCACGGTCTTTTGCGTGTAAGGGGTTTCACCCAGGATGACGCGCATATCTTTTGTTTACGGGAACAGGTTGAAGAGGAAGTTGTCGATGTTATTGATCTTGTGGCAGAGGTGCTTGAGGTGTTCGGGTTTACGGACTTTGAAGTTGAACTTTCGACGAAGCCCGAAAAGTATATAGGCTCGGATGAGGATTGGGAAGAGGCCACGAACGCTTTAAAAAAGGCACTTGAAGCAAAAGGGATAGAGTACGATATAAACGAAGGTGACGGCGCGTTCTACGGTCCTAAAATAGATATTAAACTGAAAGACGCTTTAGGCAGGTCATGGCAATGCGCGACGGTGCAATGTGATTTTGCTCTACCCGAAAGATTTGACCTGACATACGCTGATAAAGACGGGAATAAGAAGAGGCCGGTGGTTCTTCATCGCGTAGTTTTGGGAAGCTTAGAGAGGTTTATAGGCGCGTTAATAGAACATTATGGCGGAGACTTCCCGTTGTGGCTCGCGCCGACTCAAGTAATGATCGTACCGATAACGGAAGAACAGGTCGACTATGGCCTGGAAATAAAGAAAGAACTTTGCGCCAGGGGCATGAGGGCGGAAATAGATGTGCGAGGCGAGAAAATGCAGAAAAAGATCCGTGACGCGGAGTTGACAAAAATACCGTACATGGCGGTTATTGGCGCCAGAGAAAAAGACAATAAAGAGATTTCCTTAAGAGGACGCAAAAAAGGGAATATTGGTGTTATGGGCCAGGAAGATTTCTTTGAGATGTTGACCAAAGAGGTCGAGAAAAAAACAGCGTAGAGCGCACAGCGTAAATCGAATAGTTTTAGTGGGGCGGTCGAGGAAGAATCAAACGGAATTTATCTAAACGCTGTCCGCTCTACGCTTAGGGTTATGCAAAATGGAACTTTCGTAATTCGTTTGGAGTATGGCCGCAGACAATTACAGTATATTGTAGGGGTTCGATTCATCGAACCCGACATAAAGGGCTTGATGAATCAAGCCCCTACATTGTGACACAGTTTGATTTGAAAACGGCGTTTTGCGGAACTCTAGCTGTACGTTAAATAAGGAGGTAGTTATTTCAAAGAACATAAGCTTTAACAGGAACAGGGGAAGAGTCTTTGATAAAACCAGGATCAATACCTGGATAAAGGTTCCGCAGGTTCGGTTAATTGACGATGAAGGTAATCAGCTGGGGGTGGTGGACACACATGTAGGGCTTAACCTGGCCAGGGAAAAAGGTCTGGATATAGTAGAGGTTTCGCCAACGTCAAAGCCTCCGGTATGCCGGATAATGGATTACAGTAAATATAAGTACGAGCAGGAGAAAAAACGAAAACTCGCTAAGAAAAAACAGCATGTAACGCATATAAAGGAAATGAGATTCAAGCTACGTATTGAGAACCATGATTATCAAGTTAAACTGAAAAGCATAAAAGAGTTTTTGGGAAATAAAGATAAGGTGAGGATCTTGCTGAGGTTCAGAGGCAGAGAGAACGCCCATAAGGAATTAGGGGTAGAGCTGTTCAATAGAATAGCTAATGATGTTTCCGCTCTTGGCGAGATGGAAACATCTCCAAAGGCAATGGGCAGAACGGTGAGCGTAACGATAGCTCCTAAGGCCGCGGAACCCGAAAACGAAGAAAAAAAATAAGAATAAACACAAAAAGAGGTGAAGATAAGATGCCAAAACTAAAAACGAACAAGGGTGCGCAAAAACGGTTTAAATTAACTAAAACCGGAAAAGTGAAGAGACAGAAGGAAGGTGCAAGGCATATTCTTACGAAAAAAACAAAGAAACGTAAGCGTTCGCTAAGGACTGCCACTACGGTGGATAAAACTATTGAAAAAAAGATACGCAGCTTAATGCCATATGCGTAGTAGAGTGTAAAAGAAGGAGAAAGAGATGCCACGAGTAAAACATGCGTCAAGCTCGCTTAAAAGAAGAAAAAAGACCCTTAATGCCGTAAAGGGACAACGCGGATCAAGGTCTAAATTGCTTAGAACGGCTAAAGAGGCTGAACGTAAGAGCATGATCTCAAGCTACATCGACAGGAAAAAGAAAAAAAGTAATTTTCGGTCATTGTGGATCACACGGATCACCGCGGCTTGTAAAGCGGAAGGAACTTCTTACAGCAAGTTTATCGCGGGACTTAAAAAAGCGAACATCGAGCTTGACCGGAAGATCCTGGCGGATCTTGCGGAAAACGACGCGAAAGCGTTCAAAACACTCATAAAACAAGTTGCGGTAAAATAAATGAGACCACAGCTTATGGAGCAAAGTGACATAAGCTGTGTGGACGAATTTATTCCCGCGGAAGCGGGGAGTCATGGAAGAAATAGATTTCCGTTTTTCAGACTGTGTCATAATGTAGGGGCTTGATTCATCAAGCCCGTTATATCGGGTTCGATAAATCGAACCCCTACATTATGTTGTATGCGGCCACCCGCGAAACGAATTACGACACAGCCTGTTCACGGGAATGACAGTGGAAACTAAACTATGGGAAGGTTAACTCCTCCACAAGTCTTGATATTGAGTTTTCTGTGCGCGATACTGATCGGCACGGCAGCGTTGTCGTTGCCGATTGCTACAGAAGGTCCGGAGAGAATGACGTTGGTAGATAGTCTTTTTACCGCTACCAGCGCTACATGTGTTACCGGGCTTATTGTAAAAGACACATCGAGTCATTTTGCTACGTTCGGGAGATGGGTTATCTTCGCGTTATTTCAAATGGGCGGCTTGGGGATAATGACCTTTTCGACCCTTTTTGCCGTAATGCTGGGGAAAAAGCTGGGCTTCCTGGAAACCGATATTCTTCGGAATACTCTGGATAAACACAACATTCTTGGATTAAAAAAGCTTATCGTGTATATTTTAGGTATCACGGTAGCCACCGAAGCTATCGGTGCCGCGGTTTTGTTTTTCAGGTGGCGGATGATAACGGATTGGACTGTTGTGGCAACTCTGGAAAAGTCTATCTTTCACGCTGTATCGGGATTTTGTAACGCGGGCTTCGCTCTGTTCGCGAACAGCCTGGAAAGTTTTAGCGCGGATCCGGTAATAAACCTGATAATGATAGCGCTTATATTTTTAGGCGGTATCGGATTCGTCGTTATTCTGGATTCTTTAGGGCTTTTATATAAACGCGGTCCGGAGAGAAGACTTAGCCTCCAGTCAAAGATAGCGCTTACGACATCTTTGGTTCTTATAGTGGTGGGAGCGCTTTTAATATTTATTTTTGAAAAAGATAATCTCTTGAGAGTTATGTCCTGGCCTCAACGTTTGTGGGCTGCCACGTTCCAGTCGGTAACGGCAAGGACTGCCGGGTTTAATACGATACCTATAGGCCAGATGGCGACACCTACTCTTTTGTCTCTGGTGTTTTTGATGTTTATAGGGGCATCACCCGGTTCGACAGGTGGCGGAATAAAGACCTGTACCTTTGCTATTTTAATAGCGGCGGTAGCTACTATGATAAGGAACAGAAAGCATGTCAGGCTCTATAATCGTTCCATACCAACCCAAGTTATACGAGAGTCTATAGTAATATTTCTTTTGGCGGGTGCTTGGGTGTTTATTTTTACGGTAGTACTCACCTGGGTAGAAGCGGGCCACGCGGGCGGTACGAGCTTGATGAAATCTTTATTTGAAATAGTTTCAGCTTTTGGCACGGTAGGTCTTTCAACGGGTATAACAGAAGGGCTTAGCAGCGCGGGTAAATTATGTGTAACCGCGACGATGTTCGCGGGAAGGCTGGGACCGTTAACGCTTGCTTTGGCCATAGCTTTTAAAGAAAGAAAAGAAAGTTATCGTTTTCCGGAAGAAAGCGTAATGGTAGGATAATCTAACAGGAGGATCCCATGAAACAGTTTGCTGTTATAGGTTTAGGGCGGTTCGGATCCAGTGTGGCGGCGGCACTTGCGGAAAAAGGACAGCAGGTTATCGCGATCGATACTAACGAAGATCTGGTGCACGATGTGATGGATATCGTTACAAAAGCGGTATGTATGGACGCTACTGATGAAAAAGCGGTTAAGTCCGTGGGGATACAAAATGTTGATGTGGCTATATGTGCCATAGGCACGGACATTGAAGCTAGTATTTTGATAACACTGTTGTTGAAAGATCTTGGTATTCCCGTGATCATAGGAAATGCAGTGAGCACAGCCCATAAAAAAGTTCTCGAAAGGGTAGGGGCTACAAAAGTTATTCAGCCTGAAAAAGATATGGGCAAGAGGATAGCCGATACTTTGACCTCTGTGACCGACACGGTAATAGACCATGTAGGGATTTCGGAGAATTCCAGTGTTATAGAACTTATCGCTCCGGAAGAATTTGTTGGCCAGACTTTGAGGGATCTGGACATCAGAACACGGTTTGGCGTAAATGTCATAGCTATTAAGAGGAAGGCGGATAAAAATTCAGATGAGACGATCAATATAACTCCCCAGGCGGATGATGTTGTCGCGAAAGAAGATGTGCTGATCCTGTTTGGAGAGAACGCTAAGATCGAAAACCTAAATAAAAAAAGCTGAACAAATGAACGCGTTAGAAAAACTTGAAAAAATAAAAATAGATGTTGAGACGGCTCTGGCAGAGGCCAAGGGCGCGCAAGAGGTAGATTCGGTCAGAGTGAAATACTTGGGGCGAAAAGGTGAGCTTACGTCAATTTTGAGATCTCTATCTGATCTTTCAAAGGAAGAAAAAGCCGAGGTCGGAAAACGCGCAAATATACTAAAAGGTGAACTTGTCGCGAAGTTTACTCAAGCGCAAAACGCGATGGAATCAGAACAGTCAAATTCCGTGGGAAAAGAAATAGACGTAACTCTACCGGGGATCGCTCCGAGAGTGGGAACCGTTCATCCCTTAACCCGGGTAATGGTACGGATTAACGAAATATTGATCTCGCTCGGGTTTAAAATAGCGGAAGGACCGGAGATAGAATCAGAATTTTATAATTTTGAAGCGCTGAACATCCCCTTAGATCATCCTTCTCGAGACGCGTTTGATACGTTCTATATCGATAAGGAATATCTTCTTAGAAGCCATACGTCTAACGTACAGATACATGTTATGCAAAATCAAGCTCCTCCGCTTCAGGTTATTATGCCCGGCAGGGTCTACCGGCCCGACGCGGTAGATGCTTCACATTCTTTTATGTTCCATCAGGTCGAAGGGCTTATGGTCGACAAAGGGATAAAGTTTTCTGACCTTAAAGGCGTGCTTTCAATGTTTTGTAAGACAATGTTCGGTAAAGATATAGAGACGAGGCTCAGGCCTCACTTCTTTCCGTTCACCGAACCCAGCTGTGAAGTTGATATTTCCTGTATAATGTGTATGGGCAAAGGATGCCGTGTATGCTCAGGTAACGGCTGGCTGGAGATCCTGGGAGCGGGGATGGTGAATCCTAAGGTGTTTGAATCCGTAGGATACGATCCGAACGAATACACGGGTTTTGCTTTTGGGATGGGAGTTGAAAGAATAGCCATGCTTTTGTACGGGATAGAAGACATTAGATTATTTTATGAAAATGATGTAAGATTCTTGAAGCAGTTTAAATAAGTTGCAGAGAATACACACCGGGTTTGGGACGAAGTCCCAAACCGACGAAGTCCCAAACCCCGACGAAGTCCCAAACCCGGTGTGGAAACGGTCAACATTATGAAAATAAGCTACAACTGGATAAAAGAATACGTAAAGTTAAAAGCGAATTCCGAGGAACTCGCGAAAGGTCTTACTATGTCCGGTTCGGAAGTGGAGGGCATAGAGTCGCGTGAAGGCGACCAGATCATGGGCTTGGAAATTACTTCCAACCGGCCCGATTGCCTTAATATGGTAGGCATGGCAAGAGAAGCTTCGGCGGTTTTTGATGTGGACTTACGGCTTCCCGATATGGGTATCGCGCCCGCGGTAGCCGCCCCGGGCGGCCCCGAAGTGGAATGCGTGATTAAAAATACAGATTTATGTCCGAAGTATACCGCCAGGATCATATCGGGTGTTAATGTTTCTCCGGGTGAGGGCAAAATATCCGAAAGGATACAGTCTCTGGGCGTGCGTCCGGTAAACAATATAGTAGACATTACTAATTTTTGTCTGATGGAGTCAGGCCAGCCGTTACACGCGTTTGACCTGGATAAGATAAAAGGTGAGAAGATAATTATTCGTGAAGCGACTGACGGAGAAAAAATAACGACCATTGACGGGATCGAAAGAAAGCTTAACAAGGGCATGCTTGTGATCGCGGATGAGTCGGACCCGATAGCCATAGCGGGTATAATGGGCGGCAAAAATACTGAAGTTACCGAAACCACCAGAAATATCCTTTTGGAAAGCGCGTATTTTGAGCCGATATCCATACGCCGGACGGGTAGAGTATTGGCGCTTTCGAGTGATTCCAGCTATCGGTTTGAGCGCGGTGTTGATAGAGGTATGATAAACGCGGCTTCTGACAGGGCGACAGCTCTCATAGTTTCTGAAGCGGGCGGGACAATACATGACTTTTATGAAGAGGGTAACCTTACGGCGGAGAAAGTGTCAATAGACCTGGATGTAGACCGCGCGGGAAATACGCTTGGTATTCTTCTCGGAAAAGATCAGGTAATGCACATACTGCAGAGACTGGGGATGGAAGTCGAAGATGAAGGTATGTCCAAGATAAAAGTAATCGTGCCGACGTTTCGGGAAGACCTCCAAAAAGAAATAGATCTCGTTGAAGAGATCGCGCGAATTTACGGGTACGATAAAATACCGACAACAGTCGCCAGGATCGTTCCGCAGATCGTGAGAAAGGAATACTCTCGGCGTGTAATAGAAAAATTACATGAAGTTCTTCCTTCGGCGGGATTGAACGAGATAATGACTTATAGTTTAATAAGCGAAGCGGCCGTTCAAAGACACGCGGCCATTACTAAAGATCCGGTCGAGTTGGCAAACCCGTTATCGGAAGACCAGAAAATATTAACGCCACAGCTGTTAGACGGGATGCTAAAATCCATTTCCTGGAATATAAACAGGAACAATAAAGACCTGGGCCTCTTCGAGATCGGGAAAATTTACTCTAAAGGAAGCGGGAAAGAAAAATTTATTGAAACACCTGCTTTATGTGTAGCGTTGTCGGGTGTTCTGAGAAAGAATTGGTCGGAAGACGCGCGCGAAGCTCACCTGTATGATCTCAAAGGTGTAATAGAGCTCGTTTTCCGTAAGATGTCTATCTCGGCCGGTTTTAAAAAGACAAACATTGAGGGGTTAAAAGCGGCCACCGAAGTAAGGCTTGACGGGGAAAAAGAAAGTATTGGGTTCATGGGTGCGGTTGATAAACCCCTGTTGAACCAGTATAACATAGAGCAACCCGTTTTTATCGCGCAAATAAAACTGGATAAAGTTATAGAGAAAGCCACCTTAGCTACACGTTATCGGGCTATTCCCCGATTCCCGTTTTCGTCGAGAGATATATCCATCCTTTGTGACGAGGCCCTTGCCTCCTCAGAGATATACAACATTCTTTCCTCTTCGGCGGAAGAGATCATCCGCGGTGTTGAATTGGTGGATACGTATGAAGGCAAACAGATAGAAGCCGGCAAAAAAAGTCTTACATATAGTGTTAAGTACGGACTGGACACGCGTACTTTAACAGACGAAGAGATCGATCCCGTTCATTCTAAAATAAAAGATACTTTACAAAAAAAATTAGGCGTCTCCTTTCGATAGCGTAGGAGCGGCCTCCGGCCGCTTATTTATCGCAAGACCTTGCGGGCACAGAGACGAAGTGATATAATCTAGTTAACACTTCCTGTCGAATTTGTGAAGCGGAACGCAGAATTGGGCCAACACTTTAATATCGGGAATCTAACTTCGGGAATTTTTAAAAAATTGTCGAGAGGGTACCCACCTGGGAATACCAGGCCACCAATTCTCTTTTCGTGCACGGTTTGATGGTTCTAGGGCCGGATTTATCCGGCCCTTTTTATTTCTGACTCCAGGAGGGTATGGTATGTTCCTACCAGGCATAGCCTGTACGGAACATACCATACCCTCCTGTGAACAGAATACATTAGGAACACGGATAAAGCTCTATGGGGAGGGGAAAAATAGGTACGAGCCATCTTTGGGGCCAGGCCCCAAAGGGCCACCCCTGAGCACAAAAAAAGAGCATATTTTACGATTTTTATGTTTGCTGAGGTTCTGGGGGAGAGTCGCTTTGTCATCCCGACCGGAGCGAATGGATCTATTTCATTAGAGATCCTTCCCTGAAACCCTCTGGTTTCAGGATGACAAGGCTAATACAACAAACGCAAATATGGATTTTTTTGAGCAGGCAAAAACTAAAATGAAAACCACTATACCTCTTTCGGCGAGGATGTGCCCCGAAGCCTTAGAAGACTTTTTCGGCCAAAAGCACATAATTGGCGAAGGCAAACTCTTAAAGAGAGCGATAGAGGCGGACAGGATCAGTTCTGTTATCTTTTACGGTCCTCCAGGTATAGGTAAAACCGCCCTGGCAGTCGTTATATCTAAAACGACAGGCGCACAATTCATTAAACGCAATGCCGTCTCCAGCAATGTCTCAGATATAAGAAAAGTAATAGAAACAGCCAAAAAACAGAGAGAATTTCAGGGAAAAAAGACTATATTGCTCTTAGACGAGATCCACAGGTTCAATAAAGCACAGCAGGATGTGCTTCTTCCGGAGGTAGAAGGTGGGAATCTTATATTAGTAGGCACAACAACAGAAAACCCATATTTTTCCGTTAATTCCGCGCTTATATCGAGAAGTCAGGTGTTTGAATTTAAACCTCTGGAAGAAGAAGATATTCTCCGGGCTTTAAACAAGGCTCTTCGCAACGAGGAAAAAGGTTTTGGAAAGACGAAAGTTCACGCGGATGAGGAGGCCTTACGTCACCTCGCGAAAATTTCCGATGGGGACCTTCGTAAAGCGTTAGGTGCTTTGGAAATAGCCGTTCTTACAACTCTGCCTGACAAGAACGGAACGGTCAACCTTACGTTAAAAGAAGCGGAAGAATCCATACAGAAAAAAGCCATAGTATACGATAGGGATGGTGACGCGCATTATGATGTTGCCTCGGCCTATATAAAAAGTATGAGAGGAACGGACCCTGACGCGGCACTTTACTGGCTCGCGAAAATGATAGTTGCGGGAGAAGATCCGCGGTTTGTCGCGAGACGTCTTGTTATATGCGCCTCGGAAGACGTCGGGAACGCCGACCCCCAGGCGCTTGTAGTGGCAAACGCGGCAATGCAGGCATCTGATTTTGTCGGGTTTCCCGAAGCGCGGATACTTTTGGCACAGGCAACGGTTTATGTCGCGTGCGCCCCGAAAAGCAATGCTTCATATATGGCTATTGATAAAGCGATAAGTGATGTTGAAAAAGAAAGAACGCAGGAAGTCCCGGAGGCCCTTAAGGACGCGAGTTACCCCGGCGCTAAAAAATTAGGACACGGTGAAGGATACAAGTACGCGCATTCTTATGACAATCATCATGTGAAACAAGATTACACGCGAAATAAAAAGAAATATTATATCCCGACAAATATGGGGTATGAGAAGAGGATCAAAGAGTGGCTCGAGAAACTGAACCCCAGATCCTAGATATCTGCAGGGGTTCGATCCATCGAACCCGATATAAACGGGCTTGATAAATCAAGCCCCTACAACGATATATAATTATGAAAGAACAGGGAATAGTAATAGAAATAACGGATAGTGAGGCGACTATCCGAATTAACGCGCATGAGGCGTGTACCAAATGCTGTAGCTGTAAGGGTAAAGACGATCAAACGATCACAATAAGCGGCAAAAAAAGGGAAGGCCTCAATGTCGGGGACAATGTCGAGGTGGATATAGAAGAAGGCTCCATGCTGAGGGTTTATTCTCTCCTTTATGCCGTGCCTCTGGTGGTATTTGTGGTCGCCATACTTACCTTATATAGCGTCTTAAGCTCTCCGATCTTAAGTTTCATGGGCGCTATCGCCTTCGTAGTCGTAACATATTTTATTGTAAGCCGTTACATAAAAAAACTCTCCGATCTGGCTCCAAATATACGTAAAATGCTCTGAGGCCCCCCGACCTTATTCAGTATTGTCATCCCTTTTTAATATTGACTTTCGTAGTAAGGTACATTAGTATGATACTTCATTAGTCCAATTACAAAATAAGTATACAATGAGTATGCAGGGAGGAGGAAACATGGAAGAACAAGTAAAGGCATCAATCGAAAAGATACGTCCGTTACTTCAGAGAGACGGGGGAGATATTGAATTTGTAGGGATAGAAGGCGGTACGGTAAAGGTGAAATTGACGGGAGCTTGCGGGTGTTGTCCGATGAGTCAGATGACGCTGAAGGGTGTTGTGGAGTCGACACTTAAAAAAGAAGTTCCCGGCGTTGAAAGTGTTGAAACTGTCTAACTTAACAAGAGGTGAGGAGTAAATGAGAGTTACTACTAAGTCTGCCTATGGTGTTAGAAGCCTTATAAATCTGGCGTTAGCGTATGAGAGTAAAGCCCCCGTGTCCATCAAAGAGATGGCACGCAAAGAGGACCTCTCGGGGATATACCTTGAGCAGATCTTCAACCGGCTTAAAAATCAGGGTGTCGTTAAAAGCGTACGCGGCCCAAAGGGTGGTTATATCCTGGCGAAAGATCCTTCACAGGTAACCGTCTATGACGTTATGAGGGCACTGGAAGGGGATGTTTCTGTTGGAAAGTGTATTCCCAAAACCGGGTCTGTTTGCGAAAGAGCGCAGAAGTGCGCGCCAAAAGAAGTTTGGGATGAGGTTACCAAAAGCATAGAAACAACACTTAAAAGTTTTTCGCTGGCCTCTCTCGCGACGCGTGCTACGCAAAAAAGAGCCGGAGCGAATAACGAAGTAAGCTGAAATGAAAAAGATATATCTTGATTCAAATGCTACGACAAAAATGTACCCGGAATGTGTGGAAGCTATGCTTCCCTTTTTGGGAGAGATGTATGGGAATGCCTCAAGTAGTCACGTCTTCGGCGCGGAAGCAAAGAAACACCTGGAAGTATCTCGACGCCGGGTGGCGGAATTAATTTCGGCATCTTCATCGGAAGAGATCATTTTTACTTCCGGAGGCACCGAATCAGATAACCATGCTATAAAAGGCGTAGCGTATGCTCTTCGAGATAAGGGCAACCACATTATTACCTCAAAGGTAGATCATAAAGCGGTCCTTAATACCTGTAAATTTCTTGAAAAGCAGGGTTTCCGTGTGACGTATCTCGGGGCAGATAAGTACGGGATGATAGATGTTGACGAGCTTAAACGTAGCATAACAGACGAAACCATACTCATCAGTATCATAGCCGCTAACAATGAGACCGGAACGATCACTCCGCTTTCGAAGATCGGAGAAATAGCCCGTGAGAAAGATGTTCTCTTTCATACCGACGCGGTGCAGATGATAGGGAAAGAATCTTTTAATGTTGATGCGATCGGCGCGCATTTGGTGTCGGCTACCGCGCATAAAATGCACGGGCCCAAAGGGGCAGGAGTGCTATACATCAAAAAAGGCATTGAGATAGAAAATTTTCAACATGGTGGAAGCCAGGAACGTGACAAAAGGGCCGGGACAGAGAACATCGCGAATATAGCGGGATTCGCCACCGCATGTAAAATAGCGGGAAAGAACCTTTTAGATAAAAGGCGGAACATACAAAAGCTGAGCGATCTCTTATACGATGGAATATGTTCAGAGATAGAAGGTGTGAGCCTGAATGGCCATCCCGAGAAGCGTCTTTGCAATACGTTAAACGTGAGTTTTGAGGGCGTTTCTGGAGAATCTATAGTTATTAATATGGATATGGAGGGCGTGGCGATCTCAGCTGGGTCGGCATGCGCTTCGGGAAGCAATAAGGCGTCACATGTTTTAGAGAGCATGGGCCTTTCGCCTCGAGCGCTTGAAGGGGCGGTCAGGTTCTCATTAAGCGTATTTAATACCACCGAAGAGATTAAGACAGCGATAGAAAAACTGACTTTAGTTGTAAAAAGGCTAAGGGAAACAGCTAAAAAGAGTTAGAGTTAAAAAAGGTAGCAACAATATAAGGTTTTTTCTGAAAAAATTAACATATATAACAACATTAGTGTATAATATATGAACGATATTTTGAGAGAAAAAAGGACGATTTTAGAAAGGAGATACTTAAGCGTCTACGGAACCAAGAACCCTCTAAACGGGAAGAAAGGAGCAAAAAAATACAGGAAAAGCTTCTTTCCAGTGAGGAATTCAGGGCCGGTACGACAATTATGACATATGTTTCGATGCCAACTGAGGTAGATACATATTACCTGAATGAAGAGGCATTGAAGCAGGGAAAAAGGATAATAGTTCCATACATAGATCCTGAAACACACGAAATGATAGCAACGGAACTCTTATCCCTGAATTACTTGAAAGAAGGACCTTTCGGCATATACCAGCCGGAAGGGGGTTTAGTAAAACCCGTACCCTTGAAGGAGATAGATCTAGTAGTGGTGCCAGCAATAGCGTATGACAAGAAAAACATGAGGTTGGGCAGAGGAAAGGGATATTATGACAGGTTCCTTGCCGGTGCGCGTCCCTCAGGAACAAAAATTGTTGGTTTAGCCTTCCATTTTCAAGTAGTTGATGTCTTGCCGTCGGACCCCCACGACAAATCCGTTTTTAGGGTTATCACAGACTGATTCAGCAAAGTAGGATCCGGTCATGTCGATAGCATATATATGCTGTTCCGTTTACGCGTTTAACATAAAGGAGGACACGCATGGGCAGCTTATTACCAAAATTAGGATTTGCTTTACTTGGAGGAATATTCTTCTTCATATTTGGTTACGTACTAAGAAAGTATACCGCTAAGAGAAAGATAAAACGCGCTGAGGACAAAGCAAAAACTATAATCAATGATTCAAAAGTAGAAGCGGAACGAAGGAAAAGAGAATCCGTTATCGAGGCGAAAGACTTGCTGTTAAAAGCCAGGGCGGACGCTGAAGGGGAATCTAAAGAACGTAGAAAAGAAATCAACGCGTTGGAAAATCGCCTTCTTCAGAGGGAAGAGAACATCGATCGAAAAGTCGAGCTGATGGACAAGAAAGAAGAAGAAGTCAAGAGATCCGAAGCGCAGGTATCGGCTAAAAACGAACAGATCGAGGTTAAACTGCGAGAGCTTGATAAAACACTCCAGGAAGAGAAAACCCGCCTTCAGGAAGTCTCGGGCATGAGTAAGGAACAGGCAAAAAGTCTTCTTGTGAAAAGAATGGAAGAAGACGCTCGTAAAGAAGCCGGCCTTACGATAAGACAGATCCAGGAAGAGACAAAAGATAAGGCCGATAAGGAAGCCCGGAAAATCATAGGGCTTGCTATCCAGAGATGCGCTATGGACCATACTGTTGAGACGACGGTTAGCGTTGTGCATTTGCCGTCGGATGAAATGAAAGGCCGCATCATAGGTCGGGAGGGTCGTAACATACGCGCGCTGGAAATGGCGACAGGAGTAGACATTATAATTGACGATACTCCTGAAGCCGTTATCATATCCGGGTTCGATAAGCTCAGGCGTGAAGTTGCCAGAATATCGGTTGAAAGGTTGATCGAAGACGGCAGGATCCATCCCGGCAGAATAGAAGAAGTTGTCGACAAGGCAAAAAAAGAGATCGAAGCGAATATCCGGCAAGAAGGTGAAGACACGCTTCTGGATCTGGGCATTACAGGTGTACATTCAGAACTTGTAAGACTTCTTGGTAGATTAAAATTCAGAACCAGTTATGGCCAGAACGTACTTCAGCACTCTAAAGAGACAGCGTATCTTATGGCGGCTTTGGCGGGGGAATTAAGGCTGGATGTGAACCTCGCGAAACGTATAGGCCTCTTGCACGATATAGGCAAAGCTGTTTCGCATGAAGCGGAAGGAACGCACTCAAAGCTTGGCGCGGATCTTGCTAAGAAATACGGGGAACCGGATATCATCGTTCACGCTATTGAAGCTCATCATGGGGATATAGACCCGAAGACGCTTCTGGCGGTTCTCGTTCAGGCGGCTGACGCTATCAGCGCGAGCCGTCCGGGCGCGAGACGTGAAACGCTGGAATCCTACATAAAAAGACTGGATGACCTGGAAGCTATCGCGAACGAGTTTGAGGGAGTGGATAAAACATACGCTATTCAGGCCGGACGGGAAATACGTGTAATAGTTCAGCCCGAAAAAGTAGATGACGCGAACATGGCGGTTATGGCACAGGAACTGAAAAAGAAGATAGAAGAGACTATGCAGTATCCCGGCCAGATAAAAGTCGTGATAATACGCGAGACACGCGCGACAGAATACGCAAAATAGTTTATAGTGAATAGTCGTAGGAGCGGTATTGGCTTCGTCGACGGGCCGCGAACCAAAAAGCATGTCATCCTGGGAAAGCGAAGCGAGTCGAAGGATCTGGTTTTTGGAGTAGGGCTATAAACTGAAAAGAGGCAATACAATGAGGTTGTTATTTTTAGGCGATATCGTAGGAAGTCCCGGAAGAGGTATAATTGAAAGCCGCTTACAGGCCTTCCGAAGTCAAAAGAATATAGACGTTGTTGTCGCTAATGGCGAGAACGCCGCGGGTGGAAGCGGGCTTACCGCGAAAATAGCGGATGAGCTTATTAATAACGGTGTAGACATTCTGACTTCCGGGGACCACATCTGGAAAAAAAGAGAGATCTACAAATACCTGGAGACGACAAACCGATTAGTTCGTCCTGTCAATTATCCCGACGGGTCACCCGGTAAAGGTTCTACGGTGGTTGATGTCGGAGACTTGAAGGTTGGCGTTATTAATGTTATAGGCCGTGTGTTTATGGATGCTGTTGATTGTCCTTTCGTGAAGGCGAAAAAAGAAGCCGAAAAGCTGCGAGAGGTAACTCCGATAATACTTGTTGATGTGCACGCGGAAGCTACCAGCGAGAAAGTAGCGCTGGGATGGCACCTGGACGGTCATGTAAGCGCGGTTGTGGGGACACATACTCATATTCAAACCGCTGATGAAAGAATTCTTCCCAAAGGAACAGCGTATATAACCGATTGCGGGATGACAGGTCCGTATGATTCCGTGATAGGCCGCCGCAAAGAATCTATTCTGGAAAGATTTATAACACAACTACCAACCCGATTTGAGGTCGCCTCAGAAAAGGTAGAGATGCACGGTGTTATTGTAGACATAGACGAAAAAACAGGCAAAGCGACCGCGATAGTGAGAGTGCAAGCGAGCTAGTTTATAATGAACGATACGAAAATATACACAGTTACCCAGATCACCAAAGATATCAGAGGTCTTTTGGAAGATGTCTTTAGTGATGTATGGGTTGAAGGCGAAGTTTCTAACTTTAAACTTCACACTTCGGGGCACGCGTACTTCAGCCTTAAAGATAAAAACAGCGTAATCAATTGTGTAATGTTCAGGAGCCATAGCAGTCGTATTAAGTTTGCGGTAGAAGACGGGATGAAGGTAGTGTGCTCCGGGCGTGTGAGCGTTTACGACAAAAGAGGACAGTATCAGTTATACGCCAATACTATGGAGCCCAAAGGGAAAGGGGCTCTCGGGCTCGCGTTCGAACAGCTAAAGAAAAAGCTATACGAAGAAGGGCTCTTTGACGATGACATAAAGAAACCGCTACCTGTTTTACCATTAAGGGTAGGCGTTATTACATCAGCTACGGGCGCGGCGGTACGTGATATTTTAGAAGTTACCAAACGTAGATACAGCAACATCCAGATAACCATACGGCCCGTGCAAGTGCAAGGGGATACGGCGAAAGATGAAATAGCCGAAGCCATTAAAGAACTTAATGAGTTTAACTCGGCTTTAAGCGGATCGAAAAAAGAAGAGAACCCCATAGACGTTATTATCCTCGGGCGCGGCGGCGGCAGCCTGGAAGACTTATGGGCGTTTAATGAAGAGGTAGTAGCACGAGCGATAGCATCCTCAGGGATCCCGATCGTAAGCGCTGTGGGGCATGAGATCGATTATACAATATCTGATTTTGTCGCGGACCTGAGGGCGGCTACACCATCGGCGGCGGCTGAAGTGGTCGTACCGCTTAAAGACGAAGTTACCTCCGGGATAACAGGGTATCGCGAAAGAATGTACTTGGCGGTAACATCAAAGATAAAGTTTTTAGAAAAAGAGGTAAAAGGGCTTAAAGAAAGCTATGTTCTCAGGGCGCCCTTAAACGTATTTTCGCAGATGAGGCAAGAGGTAGACGAACTTATAAAATTTGCTACCTCAAATGTGACATATTTGGTAGAATTAAAGCGGGGAAAGGTGGAAGCTTTAGCGGGTAAACTTAAAGCGCTCAGTCCACTGGCGGTTCTGGACCGCGGCTATAGTATTACTTTCAAAAACGGCAAAGTAGTTAAAGATTCTAAAGAACTAAAAAACGGAGATATATTAGAAACGAAATTTGCCAAAGGTAAAGTTGCGAGTACGGTAAAAAAATAATGCAGGAGCGGTATCACCTTCGGTGATGGGCCGCGAACAAACCGGGGTAAAATTATGGCAGAAATTAAATTTGAAAAAGCGCTTGAAAAGCTCGAGACAATAGTAGACGAACTGGAGACGGGAGACTTTCCGCTGGATGAGTCGCTAAAAAAATACGAAGACGGCATCAAGCTCGCGAGCACGTGCCAAAAACAGCTGGACAAAGCGAAAGACAAAATAGAAACACTCATTAAGAATAGCGACGGTTCTTTTGAGGCCAAGCCGTTCAGGGAAAGTGAATAGAGGCAAATATGGGCGATCTGTTACAAAAACTTACATTACCCCAAGACGTAAAAACGCTTGATAAGGAACAGCTTAAAGTGCTGGCCGAAGAGCTTAGGGCGAAAATACTTGATGTCACGTCCCGTAAAGGCGGACACCTCGCGGCAAGTTTAGGTGCCGTTGAGTTGGCGGTAGCGTTACATTACTGTATGGTCAGCCCGAAAGATAAGATCGTATGGGATGTTGGCCACCAGAGTTATGCTCATAAACTGCTTACGGGCAGGCTGAAACATTTTGATACGCTTCGGGAAATGGGTGGCATAAGCGGATTTCCCAGAGCGAAAGAAAGTGAACACGATCCTTTTACCGTCGGGCACAGCGCGACATCCATATCCTCGGCGCTGGGCCTTGCTTGCGCGAGAGATCTTAAAGACGAAGACGATAAAGTAGTCGCCGTCATTGGCGACGCTTCTCTTTCTACGGGAATGGCGTTTGAAGGCCTTAACCAGGCCGGACACATGAAGACAAACCTTGTGGTTATCCTGAACGACAACGAACATTATATCTCTAAACCCGTAGGCGCTATGAGCAATTATCTTAACAGGGTAATTTCGAATCCCCTCTACAACAAAGTCCGGCAGGAAGCGGAGAAAATAGTAAAGAATATACCTAAGCTTGGAAAGCCTGCGTTTAATACCGTAAAGAAATTTCAGGAAGGTCTTAAGAATCTTCTTGTGCCGGGTATATTGTTTGAGGAGTTAGGGTTTAGATATTTCGGGCCTATTGACGGTCACAATATAGATCAGCTGATCGCGATGTTCCAGAATATTTTCACGATGAAAGAGCCTGTATTTATACATGTTATTACAAAAAAAGGAAAAGGCTATAAGCACGCGGAAGAGAACCCCACAAAATTTCACGGTATAGGGGCTTTTGATGTAAAATCAGGGAAGACCCTTGAGAAGGCTGATAAAAACAATAAGTCTTTTACCGAATATTTCTCGGATAAGATCACAGAGATAGCTGGCAAGAACAAGAACGTTGTCGCGATTACCGCCGCCATGCCGGACGGAACGGGACTTCAGGACTTTTCCGAGAGGTTTCCCGATAGATTCTTTGATGTGGGAATAACAGAACCGCACGCGGTAACTTTCGCCGCGGGGCTCGCGAAAGGCGGAGCGACGCCGGTTGTAGCGATATATTCTACTTTCTTGCAGCGGTCTTACGATCAGCTTATACATGATGTCGCCCTCCAGGAACTTCCGGTAATTTTTTGTCTGGATAGGGCGGGTCTGGTAGGCGAGGATGGTCCGACACATCACGGTGTTTTTGATATAACATACTTACGTGGATTGCCGAATTTCATTGTTATGGCCCCTAAGGACGGTCAAGAGTTGGAGCATATGCTGGAAAAAGCAATAGAGTGGAAGCGGCCGGTTGCTATACGGTATCCCCGCGGGACAGCCCGACAGTTAGTAAGCGCGTCTTCCTGCGCGCCGCTCGAGATCGGCAGATCAGAGTCGTTAAGAAAAGGCGATGACCTCGCGATAATAGCTGTGGGGAGCATGGTGAATACCGCATTACAGGTCGGGGAAGTCCTTTCCGGAAAAGGTGTGGAAGCGGAGGTCATAAACGCGCGCTTTATTAAACCATTGGGTAGGTGTATGCTTGAAGATGTTTTTAGCCGACAGGAAAGAGTTTTTACTTTGGAATAAGGTATTGTCGCCGGCGGGTTTGGAAGTTCCGTGCTGGAATTTACCGAACGCGAAAACATCCAGAACGTTAAAGTAAGATGTTTGGGTCTTCCCGATGAATTTATAGAACACGGCAAAAGATATGAACTGTTGAGAAAATATCATTTAGCGCCGGACGAAATAGCCGCGACGATCGCGATGGAATTGGCGGAAACATATGGCTGAGAAAACTTGTAACTTAAAGATAGACATAGAACGATGCAAGGGATGCTTGCTTTGTATTGAAGTATGCCCCGTAAAAATACTTAAAGCGTCGGAACATGTTAATAAACGCGGTATACAGTACGTCGTTCTGACAGATCCCGAGAAATGCACCGGCTGCACTTTATGCGCCATGATGTGCCCGGACTGCGCGATTACTATTGAATGAGGGCGGAGAGAAAGAAGCATATAGTTGTTAGTATATAGTCGTAGGAGCGGCCTCCGGCCGCGAACTAAAGAATTGGCATCATGAGCGAGCGAAGCGAGCCGAAGGATCTAAAAAACGGGTAAGCCAAAAGCCCTGGATACCGGGTACTAAACGAGGTAACTGAGTGAAAACAAGATATCTATCAACAGGAAATGAAGCATGCGCTGAAGGCGCTATTCGTGCCGGGTGCCAATTCTATGCGGGTTACCCGATAACACCGCAGAACGAGATTACAGCGTATATGTCACGTCGGATGGAAGAGACCGGCTGGACGTTTATTCAGTCTGAAAGCGAACTCTCGGCGATAAGCATGGTTTTTGGCGCTTCGGTTGCCGGAGCACGCGCTATGACAAGTTCGTCGTCACCGGGGATAAGTCTTAAACAAGAAGGGATATCATACCTGGCCGGTTGTGAACTCCCCGGCGTAATAATAAACGTTATGAGGGGCGGACCCGGACTCGGGAATATCTCAACCGCGCAAAGCGATTATTTTCAGGCTACAAAAGGCGGCGGTCATGGCGATTATCATTCAATAGTATACGCACCCGCAAGCGTGCAGGAGATGTTCGACTTTACTTATAAGGCGTTTGCCAAGGCAGACGAGTATAGGACACCCGTTATGATACTTGCCGACGGTACATTGGGTCAGATGATGGAACCGGTAGAGTTCGATGACGATATTGAACCATCCGGTAGAGTTACAAAACCGTGGGCAATGACAGGCGCGAAGGGAAGAAAAGCTAACAGCGTAAAGAGTCTGCTTCTTGGAGACGGTGTTCTTGAAAGACACAACGAAAAGCTCCAAGAAAAATATAATGAAATAGAAGAAAAAGAAGTTATGTATCATGATCATGATACCGATGACGCCGATATCGTTATGGTAGCGTATGGGACAACAGGCCGCATAGCGTATTCATGTATGAATAAATTAAGAGAAGAAGGCGTAAAGATAGGGCTCTTCAGACCGCAAACGTTATGGCCGTTTCCGTATAAAGAAATATCACACCTTGCGGCGCAAGGAACAAAGTTTCTTGTAATTGAAATGAGTTCCGGTCAGATGCTTCAAGACGTACGTATGGCGGTGCAAGACGATAAACGCATTTCTTTCTGGGGCCGTTTAGGCGGAGGTATACCGACTGAGGAAGAAATAATAGAAACAGTAAAGAAGATGTAAGAACACACCCGGTGTGGGGCTCCGCCCCACACCGGGTGTGTGAAACGGTTAATTATGGCAAAGACATTTACAAAACCAAGATCAATGAAGGACGCCCCGACGCATTATTGCCCGGGTTGCGGACACGGGCTTGTTCACAGGCTTATTTGTGAATGTATCGACGAGATGGGTCTGCGCGATACAACTATCGCTGTCGCGCCTGTTGGTTGTGCCGTCCTCGCGTATGATTATTGGGATTTTGATACGACTGAAGCCGCGCACGGCCGTACGCCTGCCGTCGCGACCGCGATAAAAAGAGTACATCCGAAGAATCTGGTGTTCACATATCAGGGAGATGGCGACCTTGCCGCGATAGGAACAGCTGAGATCATTCACGCGGGGAATCGTGGTGAAAATATATCCGTAATTTTTGTTAATAACGGTGTTTATGGGATGACCGGGGGACAGATGGCCCCGACGACTCTTTTGGGACAGAGAACGGCGACAAGCCAGTTTACGCGACGTAGCGACAAAGAAGGGTTTCCCCTCAAGATAATGGAGATGATGCAGGTTCTGCCGGGTGTTACGTATCTGGAGAGAACATCAATACATTCACCTAAAGAAGTTATAAATGCAAAACGTGCTATAAAAAAATCGTTTCAAACGCAAATAAATGGAAATGGATTTTCAATGGTAGAGATCATCTCGCCATGCCCGACGTATTGGGGTATGACACCGGTAAGAAGTATGAAACGAATCAAAGAAGAGGTTATGGAGGAATACGAGTTGGGTGTGGTAAAAGACGCTTCTTAGGGGATTTTGTTAGGGGGTCAATAATGAGAACAAACACACCCGGTGTGGGGCGTAGCCCCTCACCGGGTGTGTGAAACGGTTTAAACAAGAATTGTCATCCTGAGCGAGGCCCAAAGGGCCGAGCCGAAGGATCTAAACAAAAAACACTATGAAAATAAACGATTCAGTTATATGCGCCGGGTTCGGCGGACAAGGTATCATGACATTAGGTAAAGTTATGGCGGAAGCCGGCATGGAGTCGGGTTTTGAAGTTACATGGCTTCCTTCATACGGAGCCGAAGTCCGTGGTGGAACAGCCCACTCAATGGTGCGTATCTCCTCCGAACGTATCGCAAGCCCGATAGTATACAAAGCAAATACAGCAATCATGATGAATTCGCCGTCACTCGATAAATTCGAAGACAGGATCGAGAAGGGCGGCTTACTGATAATAAATACTTCGATGACAAGCCGGAAATCAAAAAGAAAAGATATTGATATTATAGAGGCGCCTTTAACGGACGAAGCAATAGTAATGGGCAATGTGCGGGTAGCCAATATGATAGCGCTTGGTATCTACGCGGCAAAAAAAGGCATACTCAAAAAAGAGGTTCTTCTCAACTGTGTAGACAAAATGACCGGGGGCCGTGAAGAACTTAAAGAAATCAATACTAGAGCGATTGAGTGGGGCATGAAGTTCGTTGATTAAGTTATTGATATAAACACACCCGGTGAGGGGTCAAGCCCCACACCGGGTGTGTAAAACGTGATGCGTGATTATGTGACGCGCGGCGTAGGAGCGGCCTCCGGCCGCGAACTAAAACACTCTGTCATCCCCGTGAACAGACTGTGCCGCAAGTTACTTTGTGAAGGACCGCAAACAACATCTTGTAGGGGTTCGATTTATCGAACCCGATATAACGGGCTTGATAAATCAAGCCCCTACATTATGACACAGTCTGGAAAACGGGAATCCAGAACAAGAATTGTCATCCTGAGCGAGCGTTAAAGCTGAAAAATTGTCATCCTGAGCGAGGGCAAAGCCCGAGTCGAAGGATCTAAAACAAAGGAAACAAAATGGTAACAGTAAGATTCGCGCCAAGTCCAACAGGCTTTTTACATTTAGGTTCGGCACGTACAGCGATAGTCAATTGGATATACGCGCGCAGCCAGGGCGGTAAATTCCTTCTTAGGATCGAAGACACCGACCAGGTAAGAAGCAAAGATGAGTTTCTCGAGGAAATACTCGAAGACATGAAATGGCTTGGCCTGGACTGGGACGGGGAACCTATATACCAGAGCCACAGGTTTGATGCGTATAGAGAAAAAGCCGAGAAACTTTTAGCTGAAGGTAAAGCGTATAAAGAAGGCGAAGCCATAATATTCAAGGTAGCGAAAGGTCGTACAATAGATATTGATGACCAGATCCACGGTAAGATCACGTTCAATACAGATGACATTAAAGATCAGGTAATGTTGAAGTCTGACGGGTCCCCCGCGTACAACTTCTGTTGTGTAGTTGATGACGCGGATCTCGCGATAACACATATAATACGTGGCGACGATCATATATCCAATACGCCTAAACAAATACTGTTTTATGAAGCTTTGGGCGCTGAATTACCTAAGTTCGCGCATATGCCGCTTATGATGGGCGCTGACGGGGCTAAACTTTCTAAGCGTCATGGCGCGGTATCGGTTGAAGAATACAAAAAAGACGGATTTCTGCCTGAGACCTTGGCGAATTATCTTATGTGCCTGGGATGGTCCCCGGGAGAGGGCGTTGAGAAGGTAACATTGGCTGAGGCCGTGAAACTTTTCAAGCTCGAAGACATGAGTGATACGCAGGCGCGGTTTGATATTAAGAAACTTACGTGGCTCAATGGTGAACACATTAAAGATATGGATACGGGCAAACTACTCGACTTACTTAAGAAGCAGGTTACCGATAGTGGAATAGAAATAACAGACGACGCGAAATTCCGTGAAATAGTTGAGATGTATCAAGTAAGGCTTAAAACGTCGCCGGACTTTCTTGAGCTTACCGATTGTTTCTTTAAAGATGAGTTTGATGTTGAAGAGAAAGGTAAGCGAAAGTATCTTGATGTTGAAGGGAATAAAGAGAATCTTAAGATATTTGCCGATGAGTTAGAGGGCCTGCCGGATTTTACTACCGACGCGATAGAGTTTGTATGCCGTGATATTGCTGATAACAGGCAACTTAAAGCATCACAGATAATACATCCGACACGTATGGCGATCAGCGGCAAGACGCGCGGCGCGGGCCTATTTGAAATGATGGAAGTCCTGGGGAAAGAAAAGACGGTTGAGCGGATGCGCAAAGCCGCATTGGCGTAGAAGCGGCCTCCGGCCGCGAACCAATACCCTGAGAGAAACACACCCGGTGTGGGGCTTGACCCCTCACCGGGTGTGTGAAACGGATAGTGTAACATATTGTGGGCACTTTCGAAGTGTCATCCTGAGCGAGGGCGAAGCCCGAGTCGAAGGATCTGGCATAAGGTCTTTGAAAAAATAAAAAAATGGCATACCCTAATGGTTGTTATTGTTGAAGTAAGAACC
>JAJRVD010000042.1 GCA_024277375.1 Candidatus Omnitrophota bacterium
CAAAACGGTCTGGCCGCTTACTTTGACAAATTCCATACGTTTAAGGCAAAAATCCTCAATACTGGGCCACATAACAACACCGGCATTCCTGAGTTCTCTGCTGATAATGTAAGAAGTTTTATCAATAACGTCCTTGATCGTAGTCACACGGCGTTCATAATCAGCGTACAACCGCACCGCTTCACGTTTCTCCACACTGATCTTATTCTTTACCGCGTCTACATAATTACGATACCCCGAATATGTAGGCCGGCGTCCGGCAGATGTATGAGGCTGTTCGATAAACCCCTCATCCTCCAACTCCGCCATAACGTTCCTTACGGTAGCCGAGGAAACTCGCCCTCTCATCCTCAGGGCAACAGCTTTTGAACTCACCGGAACCGCTGAAAAAATATATTCACGCACGATGTGCTCTAAAACACAAATTTTTCTTTCTTCTTTCCGACCGTTAGTATAATACACCATAATAGATAAATGACCTTTTTTAGCACTCCACTAAATCGAGTGCTAAATTATATCACTCCTCCCAATTTTGTCAAGAGGATTTATATGGTAATTGTCAAGTTGAATTACGTAGGGGTGGGTGTCGGGAGAGATTCGTTGGGCCTCTCCACCCGGTGTAGCTCCTCCCACCGAACCTCTCCCAACACCTCCCCTATTCCCCTAGACATTGCTTCCGGGGGATGAGAATGAAGACACAAAAAAAGGGCGGATCTAAAAGACCCACCCTTTTTGAAGGATAAAATCACTTATCCGACTTATTTTTTCTTTTTCTTAGCAACTTTTTTCTTCGCTACTTTCTTTTTCGCTACTTTCTTTTTCGCTACCTTCTTCTTTGCTTTCTTTTTGGCTACTTTCTTCTTTGCTTTCTTTTTCGGAGCAGCTTTTTTCTTCGCGACTTTTTTCTTAGCTACTTTCTTTTTAGCTACTTTCTTTTTAGCTACTTTCTTTTTAGCTACTTTCTTTTTGGCTACTTTCTTTTTCGCTACTTTATTTTTGGCTACTTTCTTTTTCGCCGGTTTTTTCTTTTTCGCTACTTTCTTTTTGGCAACTTTCTTTTTCGCGACCTTTTTCTTCTTTACCGCTTTTTTCTTCTTCACAGCCATCTCTCGCCCCCTTTTTTTGCTTTCGCATTAAAAAACCAGACCATTTGTTTCTTTTCTAAACTATACATTATAATATTTGATTTGCAAGGGCAAATGGAAATATTTTTTCTATTCTTATCCAAAATTGTTTGTCTCCTGAACCCGCTCTGATCCGACACTTAATGAAACGAAGATACGATCTATTCTCCTTAGAAAAACCGGCTATCACCCAGCAAAAACAGCGTCTTGCGGGTCATAATTAATTTTATAAAATATTTTCTGGCAATGAAAATTACTCGAAGTGTATATTTTTCGAAGAAGGATTTTTTAAAAAAAAATCCTATCTATTGACTTTTTTTGCTATTTTTCCTGCTTTTCAGCAAACGACAGAAGTTCCAATCCCACCTTTTTATCTTTTTGTTTTGAGACGTCTATCCCCGTTAGTTCTGTTACAACGGCTTCGACCGTTATGAAAACTTCGGATTTTTTTCTTAAACACCCCACGAGAACTTCTCGTCCTTTTCCAAACGCGGAATGTATATGCGCCGTTAACTTCCCGTTCTTTCTAACTAAAGTTCCGAGCCCTACGACTTCTCGTCCATCATCAAAAGAGTTCCATATCGGTTCCGGAGGCAATTCTTTTTTCTCCGGTCCCGTAACAATATCCGCTGAGGCGAGGGCTCCGATCAGGGCGATCGTAGCCAATGATATGTTTTCCGCTTCGAGCAGGGATTCGATCTCTTTCAAGAGATCGTCCCCATGCTCAAATTTGACCAGAAAAACTCTTCCAAACGTCCCTTGCGCGTATTCCATAATAGTCAAAATTTGTCAGTCTGAGCGAAGCGACAAAGAATTTCAATAAATATTATTTTTGATCCTTCGCTTCGCTCAGAATGACACGCTTCTATACCTTCTTTACACAACACATAACTCACAATTCATAACTCTTATAAATGTCTTTCAGGTGACTTTTTTAATTCTTTGAATTAAGGTTCATACCGAACGGTTTCTCTCCCAAAACATGTACCAAGCTGTTCAAAAAGGCTTACCTGGTCCAGGTCAACATGTCTCTGTTCTATCGCCTTGGCAGCCGGCATGTACCGCACTTCTTTACCTTTGACCTCAGCCAGGGTAACACCGGTTACGCCTTTCCCGAGAAGCATTATCGCGGCGGCTCCGTTTTCCAAGCCAAAATTTACGTCATGAGCGGAACTACGACCGCAACGAACAAGATGTCCCGGCGCGACCGAACGTACCTCCGGAACGGGGTATATCCCATCCACGAACATATGCGTCTTTTTCATGAACGCGTCTATTTCAGGATCGGACTTGAACCTTTTTGTCATTTGCTGACATATATACTTAGCCGCGCCGGCAAGTTTCTTGTGGCCGAAAGCATCTACACCCGCGCTCTCATCAACGATCTCTTCACCCGAAGCGTTTGTTAAACCTTCCGCCACTACTATCATATAAGTTCCGGCATTAACGTCACTATCGTTTATTCTGCGCGTTAGCCTTCTCTTTACATGCGCGTACAATACATCCAGGTTCACCGGTATTTCGGGTATCAATATCGCGTCAACATCAGCCGCTACTCCACCTCTAAACGCGGTATGTCCGGCATTCCGGCCGAATACTTCCATAACAATAACTCTGTTATGTGTTCTGCCTGTAGTTTTGAGTTCGTCCGCGTATACCGCGATCTTATTTATCGTAGAATCCGCGCCTACCGAATACGTTTGAAGGTCCAGATCCATTGTTTTAGGAACATGTATACACGCGATACCGTTCTTGTGAAGATCTACCATTACACTACCGGAATCGTCTCCCCCGCTTACAACAAGCGCGTCTATCTTAAATTTCTTAAGGCCTTCTTTGATCCGCTCATATTTATTCGCGTCTTCGATCTTTTTGACCTTAACTCTTGAGTGTCCCGCTTCGGATCCCGCGTCATTCGCGTTTATCAGATCTGCCCTTTCCGGGGTAAGTTCCGTAAGGGTATCAAAATCAACAAGATTATAAAGACCCGCGTAACCATTAGGAATGACAAAACACTTTATATCCAGACTATTGGCCATATTCGCCGCGCCCTTTACAATCGCGTTAAGTCCCCCACAATCTCCGCCTGATGTAAGCACACCTATTCTTTTCACCTCTGACATTTGTTCCTCCATTTCGTTGTCATTAAAAATAACTATCCGCCGACTTCTTGAAAACCGAATGCCCCCTCGACAGGATGATCTTATACGTTATACCACTAATTGTGATCTTTTTCAGATCCTTATCACCGTCCTGATAATCTCCATAGCTAAGAAAAAATTCAAAATTCACTCCTTCCTGCCTGACAGAACTGATCTTATATGGTTTAAACTCCATGAACTGCAGATCAAACCTGGCCTTACTAAAAGGGTACTCTTTTTTGCTATCGTCGTCAATAAGGTCATACATAGCCTGATAATCATCTCTATCCCAGGCATACAAAAACTGCCCTATAGTTTGAGCGCCCATTGGGCAAATATCAATGTTCGCTTTTGCTGACCCTCTCCCCAGAGGTATCGCGCCCATCATCAGATCTCCCGTATCCGAAGCCAGATCAGCCGATAGCTCAGTGCTAAACGAAAAACACAACAAGACCAGGCCGAAACATATTACTCTCCCTATATATCTCATATTGCCCTTTAACCCATTTTATAATGTTTTTTTACGGGAGTTGAAATATCCCATACACAGTTAAGTCCTTCCGGAAAAACGACAAGGTCACCGGGTCCGAATTCCACCGCTTCTCCGCCTTCCGGCTCGATCTTTACCTGTCCCTCAAGAATGTAACATGTCTCCTGAGAATCATAGCTCCAGTCAAAACGGGAAACTTCTTTTTCCCATATCGGCCATGAATTCACGCCAAGCTCTTCAAGCTTTGCCTCCGAGGGTTTTTCGATAATAATATCCGCCATGACTAGCCTCCTCTATTTCTCCAATAAAAGGGTTCTGCAAAATGAAACTTTCGTCATTCGGGCTATGTCGTAATTCGTTTTGCGAACGGCCGCATACAATATAACGTAGGGGTTCGATTCATCGAACCCGATATATCGGGCTTGATGGATCAAGCCCCTACATTCTCTCCAATACGAACGTAACCGGTCCATCATTCGTCAGATCAACTACCATATGCGCTCCGAACTCACCCTCTGACACAGATATGCCTTCATCTTTTATAGCACGATTAAACTCTTTCCACAAGGCATTAGCTTCCTCAGGCGGAGCTACCGTATCAAATCCCGGGCGATTGCCTTTATTGGTATTGCCCAAAAGAGTGAACTGCGATACGCTTAGAACTTCTCCTCGGACCTCACGAAGACTAAGATTCATTTTGCCATCCCGATCCGGAAAAACACGCATCTTCACTATTTTTCCGGCCATTTGGCTCACGATCTCAGAAGTATCACCTTTAGCGATACCTACAAGAAGGAGAAGCCCTCTTCCGATAGCACTCTTTTGCTCTCCATCTATAGTGACTGCCGCTTTTTGAACCCTCTGAAGTACTACTTTCATTATGACCTCTGTTTGTTCACTTTATCAGGCAGATAGTATGCGATCCCCGCGAACAGACTGTGTCATAATGTAGGGGCTTGATCCATCAAGCCCGTTTTATATCGAGTTCGATGAATCGAACCCCTACGTTATATTGTGTGCAGCCCATGCGCAAAACGAATTACGACACAGTCTCGAAAGCGGGGATGCAATCCCTAAAAATTGTCACACTGAGCGAGGGCCAAAGGGCCTAGTCGCGGGAAAATTCTATCATAACATCTTCAGGTAGGTTAACTGCTTGAATTGCAGATCTTTCTAATACCACTCACTATTCACCGACTAGTCTCTTATCTCTACGTTTACCCCTTTTTCCTTCAGATAACTAAAGATATTATCTATTTCCGGCTTTTCGCCATTAAATATAAGGTATGCCCATCCGCTTTCGGTCGAGAATGAAGCCTCAATGATCTTCATACGAACGTCAAAATTCTTTATCATATTATATATGATGGGTTCTTCCTTAAGTTCTCCCGGAATGAACAGTTCAACTTTTAGCTCCTGCATCTCTTTATGCCTCCTTATTGAAATCCCATATCAAGAAAATTCTTAAGTTTCTTGGCCCTTATGGGATGTCTTAATTTCATCAACGCCTTCGCTTCTATTTGACGAACCCTTTCCCTTGTTACACTGAAGATCTTGCCTACCTCTTCCAACGTTCTGGGATAGCCGTCTCCGATCCCAAACCTGAGCGTCAACACTTTTCGTTCACGTTCCGTAAGTGTTTCCAACACTTCATCCATCTGCTCTTTAAGCATGGCGTAAGCTGTAGCGTTTGCCGGCGAAATAGCTGATTTATCTTCAATAAAATCACCGAAACTGGTATCCCCTTCGTCTCCTATAGGTGTCTCTAAAGATATGGGATGCTGCGCGATCTTGATTATACCCCTGACCTTATCTGCCGGGATCTTCATCGCGGACGCTATTTCTTCAGGAGTAGGCTCGCGTCCGTTCTCCTGCACAAGGGACCTCGAAACTCTAACAAGTTTGTTTATTGTCTCAGTCATATGTACGGGAATACGAATAGTACGTGATTGATCCGCTATAGACCGGGTTATCGCCTGACGTATCCACCATGTCGCGTACGTACTGAACTTATATCCCCTCTCATATTCAAATTTATCTACGGCTTTCATAAGACCCATATTACCTTCCTGTATAAGATCCAGGAACGAAAGGCCTCGATTGGTATATTTCTTGGCTATACTTACCACAAGACGCAGGTTGGCCGCAACTAGCTCTTTTTTTGCTTTAGTGTATTCAAGTTCTATATCGGCAAGCTCGTCGGCATGAACAGCGACTTGTGCCGCCGGCATACCCATTTTTCTTACCAGACGCCTGAGATCATTCTGGGCTTCCTTAAGTTCTTTTTTGCCTCTGCCTTTTTTGAGCTTATCGACACGCTTCTTGAGGCTTTTAACCGCTTTCATCGGATCGATTATTTCATCCGCCACATTTTCGGTAAGAGATATCGCGACCTTAAGCTTGGTTAACAATTTGAGTATGGTATCTGTTTTCTTGGAAAGACGTATTCTCTTTATAAGTTCGCGTTTTCTTTTTTCAACCCTGGCGAACTCAGAACCGGGAGCAAGATCCAGCACATCGTCAAGATTATTCTCATTATCAAGAGCTTTCTCTATGCTATCAAGAATCATCTCCCGACCAAGTTTTATCATAAAAACGATCTGCTTAAATTCTTTCTCGTTATTTTTTATTCGTTTAGCCAGATCAAGCTCTTCCTTACGGCTCAATAAGGATATCTGCCCCATTTGTTTAAGGTACATCTTAACCGGGTCATCTATCTGGACAAACTTGCGGTCTTTAACCTTTTTCTGGTCCCGCTTCAGAGCAAGTGGTATCTTCTCAACGTCTTCCTCAGAATCCACAACCTTAATATCCGCCTTCTGAAGAGCCTGCATAACATCTTCTATCTCACTTTCAGAAGCAACATCACTCGGAAGAACAGCATTCACCTCATCATAGCTGAGAAATCCTTTGTCTTTACCGGTAGCGATCAGTTTTCGCACAATGGCCGACTTAGACGGCCTGGACTTCCCTTCGGCCTCGACTACGGTTTTTTTCTTTTCAGGCGGGTTAATAGTAGCTTTTTTAACCGGCTTTCTAGATACCTTTTTCTTCGGAGCGGGCTTCTTTTTAGCCACAGGCTTTTTCTTTACGACTTTTTTCTTTGACACGGGTTTTTTCTTTGTTTTAGCAGGCATAATTACGCTACCTTCTCCTTGTGTATTTTGTTTATCTTTCCTAAAATATCTATTACCCCTGTATCATCATGACTTGCCTGAGCTTTCTTTAGCTGGCTTGTCAGATCCTTTAACTTTTCTTCTCTATTTTCCTTTTTGACACAAATCATACAGTCCTGTACCGCTTTATCGATGTCTTGGGTAATCTCCGCTTTCGCGATCGCCTGAACAACGGCAGAGCCGGCATCCGCGTCATTTTCCATACGACTCATCAATTTTCCGACATTAATGTTTTCATCATTCTCATCGTAAAACCTTTCCAGCATATCCATAACTTTTTTAACGTTTATATCCCGGAACATATGCAACCCTAATTCTCTTTGTATCAGAGTAAACACCCTTTTCGCGGAAAGAGCCAAGCCCAACAAGTGTAATTCACTGCTTCTGTAATTGGTTACCTCGACATCTACCTTAGCTTCCGAAGCGTAGTGATACGAATAATCGGGTTTTACCTTCCCCATCTCATACCTCATCGACGCTTCATGTACACCAAGCCTTTCGGCAAGCTTTTTGAGGTAATCAGACTGAACAACCGCGTTCTGTACCTTAGCTATAGTCGGCAACATATCGTCGGCAACACCGCCTATGTCACTTTTTCCTTTTTTCTCAAGCAAAAGGTCCAGTTTATAATCAAAAAGGTCCTTGGCGGCGTTTATCTCTTTCATAAACCCTTCTTTGCCATGTTCTCTGACAAAACTGTCAGGGTCTTCCCCTTCGGGCAAAGTAGCTATCCTTACGTTCAACCCGTTTTCTATCAATATATCCAGCCCTCTAAGACTGGCCGCCACACCCGCGGAATCCGCGTCAAAGACCATAACGGCAGTATTAGCGTGTTTCTTTAAAAGATCGACTTGCCTTGAAGTAAGCGCTGTACCGGAAGTCGCCACTACGTTAGTAACCCCGTACTGATAAGGTATAATGACGTCCATATACCCTTCAACCAAAATAGCGTAACCTTCCGCACGTATAGATTTTTTACTGAAATTCAATCCGTACAGCACATTGCTCTTACTGTATATCACCGTCTCCGGAGAATTGATATATTTGGGGAGCGAATTATCCATAACACGCGCCCCTAAACCTGATATATTTCCCCTTTCGTTAAATATGGGGAAAGTTATACGTTTCCTGAACCTGTCATAATCCCCTTTACCTTTTTCACTCGGAATAGTAAGGCCGGCTTTTCTCGCCAACTCCGCGCTTATCTTTTTACTCTCACAATATTTTCTGAAAGATTCCCATGAATCCGGCGCGCATCCTATCCTGAACTCGCTGATAATATCCGATGAAAATCCTCTTTTCTTCAAATATTCCAGGGCACCTTTACCCTTGGGACTTCTTAAGAAATTCTGATAAAAAGCGGTAGCGGTATTATTTATCTCATAAAGACGGCTGGCCAGTGAATTACTCTCACCGTCCGGCCTTTCATACTTAGGAAGCGCGATCCCCGCCTTAGCCGCCGCTATCCTGACAGCTTCGGGGAAAGTAAGGTTCTCATGTTTCATAATGAATTTTATAAGGTTCCCACCTATCGCGCACCCGCCAAAACAATGAAATATCTGCTTATCGGGACTTACAACAAAAGACGGTGTTTTTTCATTATGAAAGGGACAACATGCCTTAAAGTTCCTTCCGGATTTCTTTAGCGGTATATATTCCGAAATAACCTCGACAATATCCAACCTATCCAATATCTGATCTATAATTTCCTGCGGTATCATAACTTATATCCCGTTGTGTAGCGTTTGTCACAGGGGACGGTCCCCGAACCTTCTCACTGTCATCCTGAGCGAGACCCGAAGGGCCGAGTCGAAGGATCTATTATAACCCGACACCTCAAACTTATCTCCCTACTTTCTCCGAACCCTTTTAAACCCTGAGCATTCAATAAATTTCAATTTTCCTCTTTTCTCTATCGCGTCGAACAAAAGGTTCATTCCCAGATTATCGCTGGCAATATGTCCGGCTATAACGTAATTCAAAAACTCGTGTTTGGCTACCTTAAACGCCGATTCCCTGCAATGCATTCCCACCAGAGTCTTGATCCCTAACTGCGAAAGCCGTGGAAGCACTCTATCCGGCCCTGAAGTCCCACCTGTCATGTCCACTAATATCTTCCCCGCATCGGTCTTCCCTTCACCTGCTAAGATAAACGGCCCGGCACCCGAGGCCATACCCTCTTTATATTCCGGAATAGTCCGCAAAATACTGACAACATTCTTTAATTTCTTGGGTTTCTTCGCGCTAAAAAGCTTCTGCAAATAATTCGCTACACAGTTATCGGCAACGGTGTGACAACACATAAAAGGGATCTTCAATATCTTAGCGGCGTCAACGGCTCTGGTATGATTAGCCGGAGCCACACCGCGTGCCACCTGTTCAAGACGGTGCTTCATTATCTCTTTGGCCATCTTTTTTTCCAGGCCATATTTCTCCCAGATACCCGCCTGTATATTCATAACTTCATGAAGCTGCGCGTAACCCCTGCCTGAAGGATGATGTGATATAACAAGATCCACATTTACACCCTTTTCTCTTAACCTGTCCGCTAACAGCAACTCCTGGACATCTATATCGATGCCTACCATAACGGTCTTAACTTCCGCGTCCGGCGAACCATACAACATACGCGTATCGGCATAAGGCTGTTTAGTCTTTTCGACATCGAAGGTTTTCCGCTCAACACCTTTTGTCTTTCTGTATTCCTTTTTCGATTCTTTGATAGTTTCTTCTACCGCGCCCCTCGACCGCAGATCTTCTTTTATTCCTTTCTTAACCGCCAGATCATAAATTGTTTTAAATTTAATTCTTTCTCCTCTCTGCTTCATGCCCTACACTCACAGGGGACTGTCCCAAGCGAGCGGAGCGAGCGCGTGGACTGTCCCCGTTTCTGTTTACTTATATGTTCTCCCCAGGGGGACCAAATACGCGTTTATAAGTTCTTTCTTTTCTTTCTCCGGGGGCCGTCTCAATATCTTCGACATCATGAGATATATCTTAGTGTCAAACTCTACAAAATACACGCAGCTTTTAGTTTTATTCACAACGAGATTCCTGACAGATTCCGCCGGAAGAAGTAATAGCTGTATAGAGATCAACCCGAACAGCAAAAAAGCCCTCAGAACCGCCGCTCCCGCGCCAACAACCCTTTCTAAAGTCGCCAATTCCCCGGCTCCTCTGATACTGATCATTCGGTCTACAACTTTGGACACAATGAAGATAGAAAACGCTATAACGAAAAACGCCACCGCTTTGGCAGCTGTATCCAACCATGTCCCGAAGTACTCATTCGCCGTAGCCCCATAATACGTTATACAAACGAACAATGTGATTACTAGACTTGTAAACGAAATAAGTTGACTGCCTATCCCTACGCGAGATCCCTTGTAAATCATTTCCAACAAAAGGATTAGGAATAATATGTCTACCCAGCTAATGTTCTTTAATATTGTAGGCAAGGTCTTCCCCTCTGAATTGAACCCAAAGTATAGCACATAAGAATAGCAAAGTCAAACTACCCAAAAAATAGGGCCGAAGCCCTTTAGAGAATGTTCAAAACTCCGCTTAAAAGGGCTCCGTCCCTACTTTTCAACACATCCCAACAACCAGGCACAGCTCATCTTTATCAACACTCTTAACTTTAGCCTGTATTAACAAACCCTTTTGCGCGGCACTTTCCATCCTGGCGTGTACATACTCACCGGTATACCCCCTCAAAGTATCGCTTTCGTCCTCTATGAGCACTTCTACCTGTTTATCCACAAAACTTTCACAAAATTTACGCTGCAAGTCATAACCTAATTTGATCAAAAGACTCACCCTGTCTTTTGCCACACTTGAGGGCACCTTATCTTTCATCAAAAAAGAACCGGTTCCCTTCCGATCGCTGTACTTGAACACATGCAATCTGGAAGGATTTATCCTTCTAACAGTTTCAAGAGTCATATAAAAATCTTCTTCAGTTTCACCCGGAAATCCACAAATAATATCCATTGTTAATCCAATGAGGGGTATTTTTTCTCTAAGGCGTGTTACCATATCCTGAAACTGCGCGGTATTGTATCTTCTTTTCATCTTTTCCAGAACAATGTCAGAACCGCTTTGAAGCGGGATATGGAGATGATTACACACCTTATCCAACGAAGCAACCTCGTCGATCAGCCTCGAGTCTACATGATTAGGTTCGATCGAACTGAGCCTTATACGAAAATCTTCTTCGATACCGTTTATCTCACACAAAAGAGCACTAAGATCCCTTCCACTATCGCCCTTCCAGGACCCTAAACAAATACCGGTCAAAACGATCTCCCTGAACCCTCCGGCGGCCAGGCGCTTAACTTCACTCAGTATTTCTTTCTCATCCCTGGACCTTGAAGGTCCTCTTACGAGATTCACTTTGCAATAAGAACACTTCTGGTCACACCCGTCCTGCACTTTAAGAAAAGCCCTTGTATGAGAACTAAACCCGGAAACTTCTTCGGTCAGCTCTTCTTCACCATGAGAAACACCGCGCGTAGAATCCACCAAAAGAGGCAGTTTTGTTTTGTCACTATTTCTCACAACTTCATAAACCTCTTCCATGGACCGCAGTTTCTCGACATCTTCATCAAAAACCGCCGCGCAGCCGGTAACAAATATTTTAACGTGAGGATTATCTTTTTTGATTTTCTTTATGAGACGTCTTGTTTTCACATCGGCCTGGGCGGTAACCGTACAGGAATTAACAACAAAAAGATCCGCTTCCCCGGGCGCGGACTCCTCGTACCCGAACCTTGAAAGGTTCTCCCTCAAGACCTGCGCCTCATACTGATTCACTTTACAACCCAATGTCTTTATCGCGAATTTCATTGGTCTCATACTTTAGCTCACTCTGTTTATAGTACATCGTGACTTTAGGTTTATGGCGTTTATTGAGTTCGTTGTGTTTGTTGAGTTGCCCGAATAAACGCAATAAACCTAAAAAACCCCTGCCATTCAGACTGTGTCAAAATGTAGGGGCTTGATTCATCAAGCCCGTTATATCGGGTTCGATAAATCGAACCCCTACAATATGTTGTATGCGGCCAGGCGCAAAACAAATTATGACGAAGCAATCTCTACTATATCGCCGACCCAACTACTATGTACGCTATGCGCCTCTTATAACGCGAACTCATAATTCAACACCGACATAACAAATAGCCCCGCCGTATCGCTTTTGAGAACACGCCTGCCTAATGAAACAAACCTGCAGTTACCTCTTTGGGCAACTCGAATCTCTTCCGGCGTAAACCCGCCTTCAGGGCCTATAAAAACTATAACCTTACCCGAGACAAACCCCGATATCGCTTTCTTTATCGACACCACCTTATCACTTAAACACGCGAAGATCGCAAGATCATACTGATCGGTGTTATAGATTATCTTCTAAAATTTAGCCACATCTTTAACTTCGGGAATGTTGGTACGGCCGCACTGCTTAGCGGCCTCTACGGCAATTTTCTGCCACCTTTCAGACTTGCTCAGGCGAGATGACTCGTCAGGTCTTACAATGGTTCTGTCCGTAACTAGAGGAATAATATTCGAAACTCCCAGCTCCGTAGCCTTCTCAACGATATATTCCATCTTGGCTTTTTTCGGAATAGCGTGAGCGAGTGTGATCTCCGGCATACTATCCGCGGCAGGTTTTTTAGTACATATTATTTCTACAACAAGTTTTTTCCCGCGGGTATCGGCTTTGGTAATAAAACCCGTATACTCAACACCCGTGCCGTCAAACACAACAACTTTGTCTTCTTTCTTAAGACGCATAACATCAAGTATATGACGCGCTTCGGGACCGTTGACAATTATTTCTCCGGCACCAACCTTATCGGGCGAAACATAAAACCTACTCATTGCGTTCCTTCTCCCCAAATACTTCCGCCGTAAAAATGAAGATCTCACACTCGCCGGTCTTCCAGGCATCCTCCCGGATCCCCGCCTTTTGACCGCATAGACTATTCATGAACTCATCTTTAGTCCACCCCGTCTCCTCGGCAACCTGCGGCAGATATACCCCGCTTCTAAACCCCATCTGAACCATAACACCATGCTTGCCGACTTCTATTAAATTATGATCGTCTATTTTCTCCATCGGTGATAACGCCGATATCTCAATATCTATATCGTCCAGCTCTTCGGCCGTTACCTCCGGGAATCTCGGGTCTTCAACCGCCGCGGCTATAGCCATATCTCTTACGGCAAGATAAAGAGGACCTCTAGCCACCATGTTCCCTATACACCCTCTCAGGCGGCCCTGCTTATGTAAAGTCACGAACGCCCCCATATCCCGCTTAAGGACTTCATCGCTTGTTTCAACTTCAAGGGTTTCGCCGGTCTTAAGATAATGTTTTATTGTATCCCTTGCTATCGTTAAGAGCTCTTGCCTCTGTTTGTCGGTCAACATATCGCCCTCCTTCTTTACAAACGCGGCGCTTAAATATCCTACAACTTTTTTCTTGTCCCCGAAAGTATCACCGGAATTAGCGCACTTTAATATTTCCACATCATCGGCACCCAACGCTTTGGAGACCGCCATCACCGCGCAAACAGCACCGTATCCACACATAAGTTCATGCTTGTTTTCTAAACTTTCACGATAAAGCGCCCGGGCATTGAACTTTTTTATTTCATCAATAGTACCCTCGTCTTTTTTATTCGCCTCGTCATAAGCGAGATAATGACTCATGTCGGTACTTGCTACGACAACCAAATTCTTTTCGACACCCAGTACGCTATAGAGCGCTTCCGCCAGAAGTTTTTGATTATCGGAGCGCTGATCACAAAGAGCGATCAACACTAAACGGGCATCCTTCGCCGCTATCTGCGCGAAAGGCACCTGCATCTCTACGGAATTTTCCGCATCAAAGGCTTCAGGAATGTCCCGGATATTCACATCATAAGCCAACAAACGTTTCGTTATATCCAGATCTATCCTTGCCTTACCTAAAGGCGTATAAAACGCTTCATCGGTAAAGACCGCTATGCGGTTCGGAAAATATCTCCGGTGTGTAAATCCTACTATAACGATCGTATCAGGTGCTTTTTGCTTTATGGCTTTATACGCGTAAGCCGCTATAGGGCCTGAAAACCGAAAAGCCGCGTGCGGTGCGACCACACCTATCAAGTCGCCCTCTACTTGATCGCCTTCGGCGTCTTTCAAATAGCCATTAAGCTCCTGCGCCAGTTCCTCTCCGGAATCCGAGTACCACTTTCCTGCCAGGTCAGCCTGCTTAGCTCCGGCGGGAGCGCAACCTAAAACAAAAAAAACAAAGATCCCGATCACTATCGCTACAACAACCGCTACTACCGTCCAGTGTGTAGAATACCGCATCTTCCCCAAGGTCCCTACACCACGCTCCAGGTTCTCCCCGCAATAAAGACACAATAGCGCTTCATCGTCATAGATCGGCTTATCGCAATGCGGACAAATATATTCCATATTAAAACGACGCTATTATCGCTTCAACCAACAAAAATAAAAACACACCCACAATGAGTATTACAACAAACGCTATCGACCACCACTGTGTCGAGTGCCTCATTCTATCCGTGACACCATGATCTCTTTCAAGATCTCCACCACAGTGAAGACACGCTCTAGCGCCATCATCATAAAAGGCATACCCGCAATGCGGACAAGAATACTCTTCCATATTGATATTCCCCCGAGAGGGGACTGTCCCCGACTGATCTGATAAAAAAAGAAATGTGGTGGAGCAGATGGGATTCGAACCCACGGCCCCCACGTTGCGAACGTGATGCTCTCCCAGCTGAGCTACTGCCCCACCGAATGAATTGTGACACAAATTATAACACATACCGTGCCACTTTTCAAAATCCATTCTACCAGAGCTTCTTCAAGTGGACTGTCCCCAATTAGTGATTCGATCAAGGCAACTCGTCTATATACTCATCAACATACTCGCTAATGAGCGCCCAATCTTCTCTGGAATGTATGCCAAACTTCTGTTTACGCTTCCAGTCGTCGTCTTTTTTCTGCCAAAGATAGAAACAGATCTGTTTCTTGGCATAATTTTCCACCAGAACTACCGCGGCCCACCAACCAAACTTTTTGTTTATGGTCCGGTGGCCTAACGTCTTTAACGGCGCCTTAATTGGTAGAGGCTCATTATCATCTTCAATAAAATCTTTTTCTTTCGAAGTTTCTTCCATGATCTTTCTCCTGTTAGCTACTTAGCTTTATGGTTAAGTTAGCATCCTCCCCTTCCAGCAAAATATGGCTCTCCCTGGAAAGCCAGCCTATGCTCATCAGGACCAGATCGCGTCCATGCCCCAGACCCTGGATAATTTCATCCATATCGGCTGTATTATTATTCATTTCGAGATATTCCCATATCTCGCCGGCTACAAGCCCGATCTTCGTTATCATGACCACCTCCTATGTGTCATCCTTTATTTTCTCATTAAAACTCTCGCACCTCGGGCAACACGAAATATCCTCACCCTTACTATCAACATATGTAAGCATACAGATCGAACAATGCCATATATATTTCTCATCAGACCCGAAAGTCTTAAGTTTCGTCCCGAAATTAAAAAACGCCCATACTATCAAAATAAATATCGTCGAGACCAGCAGATAAACAAAAAGCGCCATCGAGATATCAAGTTTTATCATACCCTATCAACTCCCGCGCCTCAAAACAACTTCCACCGTTAACCATTCATCTTCATCCGATATATATTCATTCGGTTCAAATATCCAGCTTCTAACAAATTTTTCAGCCGTTTGATCTAGGCCTGGATAACCTGTAGTAGCTAAGGGTTCTGTCCTCTTGACGCTCCCATTGGCTTCCACAAACACCCTGATCTTTACCTTAAACTCTTTCTGGTCCCCGTAGACTCCGAGTTCAAAAGAAGGAGCCTCCGGTTTATAAATAACTCTTCTTTCGGCATCCGTCTCAAACGCTTTAAGCTTCGAATGAAAATCCGGTACCGCTTTTGAGCCTTCAAGAAACCCCAGAACATCACTATCCATACCGGATCCGCGGCGTCGCGAAAAATCCCCCACTACATTTTCTATCCTGGAGACCTCCACTTCCAGATAACTGTCATCCGGACCTTCCAACCCATATTCGTAATCAGCTATCATCACGGGGTTCACGTCCAGCATAATATCAAACGCTGTCTTGCGCAATATGGAGCCTAAAAACTCTATACGTGTATACGGGTGCTTTCTTTCAATCCCCCCGGGATTGATGATAGTTACCACCGTCATCCCGAAGATATGCACACATAACGAAATTATCAGCGCTATTCTAAAATTCCTACTTATCATTATTGTGTCGTCGCCCCTCACCCCTGTCATTCAGGTTGTGTCAGAATTCGTTTTGCGGATGGCCGCATACAACATATTGTAGGGGTTCGATTTATCGAACCCGATATAACGGGCTTGATGGATCAAGCCCCTACCTTGCGACACAGCCTGATTGCTTTGGGCACGAAGTGCCCGAAGCAATCTTTAACTATTGTGTCGTCGCTATACTTATCTGTTTTATATCCACTTGCCGACAAATATCCCACACTTCTATGATCTTGCCCACATCGGCGCTCTTATCCGCCTTTATCAACAGCGGATGGTCACCCTTCGCCGCGTGTCTGATACGCGAAACAAGTTCCTCTCCGCTATGCGGCCTCTCGTTTATAAAAACCTCATTATCACGCGTTATGGTCACAATAAGAAGTTCCTTCTGCAAAACTTCACTGGTCACAGCCTTAGGCAAATTAACCCTTATCCCCGGCTGAAATATAAAACTTGAGGTCAGCATAAAAAATATAAGAAGCAAGAACACCACATCAATAAGAGGCGCTATATCCAACCGTCCGGTTTCTAAAAAAACTTTCCTTTTAAACTTCATGTTCTTCTCTCTTAACTCCGAGTATATTTATCAGATCCGTAGCGCTTTTTTCCATCTCAAGAACGAAACCATCAACTTTACTTACCAAAAAGTTATAAGCGACATACGTCGGGATAGCGACCGCGAGACCCGCGACCGTAGTAATAAGCGATTCCCATATTCCACCTGCCAGGTCACCCGGATTTACCGGCATAAGAGCGACCGCTTTCTGCTCGATAACCTGGAAAGACCTTACCATACCCGTAACCGTTCCCAAAAGCCCCAAAAGCGGTGATATATGAGCGATAGTGGCGAGCGCGCCCAGGTTTTTCTCAAGACGCGGCACTTCATGAAGACCCGCGTCCTCTACAGCTTCTTTTATCTCCGCTCGCGAACGGTCATGTTTCAATATACCCGCTTTAAGTATATGCGCTATCGGTCCCGGCATAGCGTTACACCTATCTATCGCGTCCGCTATTTTATTGCGCCGTAGCGTCTCGGATATACCTTCCATAAATTCTTCGGTATTTATCTTCGCTCTGCGCAGATGCCACAACCGCTCCATAACAACCGCGAACGCGATTACCGAACACAATATGATCAAAACCATTAACGGTCCACCCTTAATTACTAATCCCCACATTTTTTATTCCTCCTTATATCGCACATTGTATAGGCTCACGTAAAATACCGGGTTTTTCAACCGTACTGTGCCGTAACGTAGGGGCTTGATTCATCAAGCCCGTTCCATATCGGATCCGATGAATCGAACCCCTACAATATGCTGTATGCGACCATCCGCAAAACGAATTACGACACGGTCCGAATGACGAAAGTCCCATTTTGCAGGATCTTTCGTATATCGTACTCTACAACCACCCCATCACCGCGCGTACCTCTTCAACATCTCTATCTTCTCTTTAGCGTAATCCGCTTCTTCTCCGTCCCCCAAGGCCATCTTTCGGTATATCTTCAACGCTCTTTCATTCTCACCACGTCTTTCCATGAGCTGCGCGCATTTAAGTCTGGAACGCTTCACCCAAAACCTTCCAAACGGATACTTATATTCCACTTTCAAATACGCGTTTGAAGCAGCCTCTTCATCCCCGGTTTTCTCATAACATTCGGCGATATCAAATTGTATCTGCGCGTTAACTTCGGAATTCTCACCCGTTAAAGCTATTTTGAAATATTCTACCGCCAAAGAGAATTTTTTCTGTACTTTTAGAATAGTACCGATCCTGTTATTAGCTATATTGGTTATGCGGCTGGAAGGATACTTCTCTATCAATGTCTTATACTGCGATATCGCCGTATCATACTTCCCTTCTCTCTTGTGAATATCACCTATCGCCAGTATAGCCTGCGGTGTCCATTTACTGCCGGATCGCTCTTTTATGATCTTCTCGAACTGCTCGATGGCCGCGTCAACCTTATTCCCGTCATACAAAGCCCAGCCAAGCCAATAAGACGCGTCATTCGCGAAAGGACTTATCGCGAACTCCTTGATCACTGCCCTGAAATACTTTTCGGCATTCACAAAGTCACCTTTGCCGTAATAATATTCGCCAAACCATAACTTTATGCCCGGGACGAACCGGTTGATATTGCCTCTGTTAAGTATCCCCTCAAAGATCGCGAGCGCCTTTTTCTCTTTACTCATCTTGTAATATGCCCAACCCATATGATACTGGCTTCTGAGTAGAATATCCTCATCCTTAGAAACACTTATGATCTTTTTATACAGCTTGACCGCCTCGTCGTACTTGCCGTTATTGTAAACAGCATTGGCTTTCTGAAGGATCGCTTCTTCATACAATTTGCTCTCCGGAAACTGTTCGATTATACGATCAAACCGCATAACAGAAGTGCGGTAATCACCTTTATTCGCATAGAGTATTCCAAGCTGATAAAGTGTCTTATCTGAAAAAGCGGAATTCGGGAAATTAACTATCAGGGACTGGAACGCCAGGATAGCGGCATCCTTTCTGTCCATTTTCTTCAGGATAACACCTACTTGATACTGCGCGTAATCCGCCAGAACACTATCGGGATAATCTCTAAGCACCCTGTCATACACGTTTACGGCACGTATATTTTTACCGTTACCCTGGAAAATATCGCCTATACTGCATAACGCGCTCACAACAAGGTCTTCGCTATCTGAAATTTCAACGGTCTTATCAAACTCTTTTAACGCGCTTGCTTCATCACCGTTAGCCATATATGCCCATCCCAGATTGTAACTCATCTCATCTGAAAACTCACCTCCGGGAAACTTCTCCAGCGCCCGCGAATACACCTTGATAGCTTTGAGTATATCTCCCTCCTTATACAAAGTTTCGCCAAGCCAGTAATAAGCGTCGTCGGTAAGCTTATTTTTCGGCACATCTCTTATTATCTTTCTGTACTTTTTTACGGCTTCTTCTTTTTTGCCCTGTTTAGAATATATCTCGGCAAGCCCCATTAACGCGCTACTGGTAAACCAGGGGCTGGCATTCCCCTCTTCAAGCTTGCCAAACCATTCTTCACTCTCGGTAAGCCTGTTATCGTTGAGATAAGCTTTCGCGAGTTTATACTCGGCATCCGCTTTCCATAATTTATCCTTTCCCCCTTTTAACGCGTTCTCAAAGTTAAGAATAGCCGTTACAGAATTCCCCAAATTATAAAAACTGTCTCCCAACATATAATACGCGTCGAACATACGTTCATTAACGGGATACCTTGAAATAAAATCGTTCAAGACAGGTATAACCTCGCCATACCGCCCCAAACGGTACAGGATCTCAACCACCTTATACTGTGCCTTTACCGCCAGCTCACTCTGCGGATAAAGCCGCGCAACTTCACCGAACACCTCAATGGCCATATCCTCTTCACCCATCTTCTCGTAACACCATGCCTGGGAATAATGTGAATACGGGACATATTCACATTCCGGATATGATTCCATAACTATCTGGTAAGACGCGAGCGCCTGTTCGAAATTATTTTCTTTAAAATATACCTCCGCTATCCAATACGCCGCCTGATCGACGGAATCACCGCTCTTGAACCTATCGAGGACAAGATTGAATTCCGCGATAGCTTTTCCGGGGAGAGATTTTTCATAATAGATCCTGCCCAAAAGGATATGGACATCTTCTTCCGTTTCACGGGGTATCCCGGTCATAAGGAGAGAAACCAGTTTGCTTTCGGCAAGATCGTAATAACCGTCCTTCATAGCTTTCCTCGCGAAATCTATTTCAGACTCAGACTGTTTCACCGTGACTTCAAAACTCGCGGGAGCAGCCTCCGCGGATTGCACCAGGTTCACCGAAGGGAACCTGGTACACAAATCCAGATGTAACCCCGCGACAACAAATACAACCGCCATATATATTAGCGTCTTAATGTTTTTCATATCATAAAAAGTTTCTAGGGTACTATGGTGCCTATAACTCCACCATGCTACCAAAACATACTAATCCCATCAAGTTATTTCTTGGAAGTTACTCTAGACAAGCATTACCCCACTCACTGTCAACCTGAGCGAGCCCATAGGACCCTTCACCCCTGTCATTCAGACTGTGTCATAATGCAGGGGCTTGATTCATCAAGCCCGTTATATCGGGTTCGACAAATCGAACCCCTACAATATATCGTATGCGGCCACCCGCAAAACGAATTACGACACAGCCTGATTGCGAGGGAGCGTAGCGACCGAAGCAATCTCTACTTTACCCCCCGTCCCCACAACTACATACCATATACCACCACGCACTATATACCGACCTACCCTAATACGGACCGTAAATACTGCCCCGTATACGACTTTTTGGTCGCCGCTACCGCCTCTGGCGTACCAGAGGCAACCACCATACCACCCCCCTCACCCCCTTCAGGGCCCAGGTCGATAATATGGTCGGCGGATTTGATCACATCCAGGTTATGTTCAATGACAAGTACGGTATTACCCGTATCAACTAAGGTTTGCAAAACATCCAGCAGTTTATGTATATCCGCGAAATGAAGCCCTGTCGTGGGCTCATCCAGAATATATAAAGTCTTTCCCGTAGCTCTCTTAGACAGCTCCGTCGAGAGCTTCACCCTCTGCGCTTCACCACCTGAAAGCGTCGTTGCCTGCTGGCCTAATCTCATATACCCCAACCCTACATCAAACAAAGTCTGAAGTTTACTCTTAACGGGCGGTATATTCTCAAATACCTTCAAGGCTTCTTCTATGCTAAGGCCCAGCACTTCAGAAATATTGTACCCCTTATATTTTATTTCAAGTGTCTGGTCGTTGAACCTTTTGCCTCCGCAAACCTGACACCGCACATAAACATCCGGCAAAAAATGCATCTCTATCTTTTTTACACCGTCACCGCTGCAAGCTTCACACCTGCCGCCTTTAACGTTAAAACTGAACCTGCCGGGCTGGTACCCGCGCATACGTGACTCCGGGATAGAACTAAAAAGTTTTCTTATCGGGTCAAATGCCCCGGTATATGTCGCCGGATTAGACCTTGGCGTACGCCCTATAGGCGACTGATCTATAACGATAACTTTGTCGATATTCTGTACACCCGTTATCCTTTTATGTTTTCCGGGTCGGTCTTTAGCCCTATAAAGTTTTTTAGCCAAAGACCTGTACAATATATCGTCGATAAGCGTGCTTTTGCCGGACCCCGAAACACCGGTAACACAATTAAATACTCCCAAAGGAATTTCCGCGTCGATCTCTTTTAAATTATGTTCGGACGCGCCTACAATTTTCAGGCACTTTTTCTTCGTATGTTTACGTCTCTCGGCCGGTACTTCTATTTTTACCTCACCCCTTAAATATTTACCCGTAAGAGATCTTTTGCTTTTTAAAATATCGTCTATTGTTCCCTCGGCTACGATCTCGCCTCCATGCTCGCCCGCGCCGGGTCCCAGATCCACGATATGATCGGCATGACGTATGGTAGCCTCATCATGCTCAACCACTATCAGCGTATTACCCATATCCCGTAAGGCTAATAACGTATCCAAAAGTTTATCATTATCTTTCTGATGAAGCCCGATACTCGGTTCATCCAAAACATAAAGCACACCGACAAGTCCCGCGCCTATCTGTGAAGCAAGCCGTATTCTCTGATCTTCCCCTCCGGAAAGCGTATTACTTTTTCTGTCAAGCGTAAGATAATCAAGCCCGACATTCGACAAAAAATCTAATCGCGCTTTTATTTCTTTAAGCACTTCTTCGGCAATTTTTTTACGTGTCGCGTCAAGTTTTAGTGACGAGAAATATTTACGCGCCTCACTTATTGACATCTGACTGATATCAGAAATATTTTTCCCGTCAATATACACAGCTAATGACTCCGGACGAAGACGTTTACGTTTGCAATCCGGGCATGGCTGTGACGACATAAATCCGCCGATCATCTCTTTAATGAATTCACTATCAGAATACTGAAACCGCCTCTCCAAATTAGGTATTATTCCTTCAAACCCGGATTCTCCATCACCATAAAGCACCATCTCCACTTGTTTCGGAGTAAGATCTTTATACGGAGTATCAAAATCAAACCCCTGGTGCCTGGCCAATCTGCGTAGACGCCGCCGGTAATGCAGTATTATCCCTTTACCTCCGCGTTTCCACGGAACAACCGCGCGGATAAGCGGTTCCGTCTTGTCCGGAACGATCAACTCAAGATCAATTTCCATCTTGTTACCAAGTCCGTTACACATAGGACATGCCCCGTACGGACTATTGAACGAAAAATTCCGTGGCGCCATTTTTTCAAAGCTTATACCACACTCTACGCAAGCGTTCCGCTCACTGAAAAGAACGTCACCGGAGGAGACAAGCCGGGACTGTGCCAGACGAGACAAGCCGGGACTGTGCCGAAGGCACTGACCCGGCTTGGAAGCACCTCCATCCACCGGCGCCACTATCACCATCCCACCACCAAGCCTCAGCGCCATCTCAACCGAATCGGATAAACGCGTACGCACCGTCCGCTTCTTCATAACGATACGATCAACAACCGCCTCGATCGTATGCTTAACTTTTTTATTAAGATCAGGTATCCGGTCACTTATCTCAACCCTTTCCCCGTCTACCCTGAGCCTGATAATACCCTCACGACGAGCGTTTTTCATCACCTCTATATGCTCACCCTTCCGGCCCCTGATAAGCGGAGCGAGCAGCATAAACTTAGTGCCTTCTTTAAAAGACATTATCCGGTCAACTATTTCCTGAGAACTCTGAGACGATATAGGCTTATTACATTTTGGACAATGCTGCGCACCCGCACGCGCGAAAAGCACCCTCAAATAATCATGTATTTCGGTTTGCGTACCTACCGTAGACCGGGGGTTACTGCCGCTGGAACGCTGCTCAATACTTATCGTGGGCGAGAGCCCCTCAATTGATTCTATCTTTGGCTTTTGAAGTTGATCAAGGAATTGACGAGCGTAGCTGGAAAGCGACTCTACATACCTTCTCTGACCTTCGGCATATATAGTATCAAACGCGAGCGAAGACTTCCCCGACCCGGAAAGCCCCGTAACAACAGTCAAAACATCCCTCGGTATCGTTATATCGATATCCTTAAGATTATGCTCCCCCGCGCCTTTTATAATAACATTATCCGCATTCATAGGCACTAATTGTACCACAACTCCCCCACGAGCACCAGACGAGACAAGCCGGGTTCGGGACGAAGTCCCTAACCCGGCTTGGAAGCGCCCTCACTTCCCCATCCCAATCTATATTTGAGATAGTGTAACATATTGTGGGCACTTTCGAAGTGTCATCCTGAGCGAGGGCGAAGCCCGAGTCGAAGGATCTGGCATAAGGTCTTTGAAAAAATAAAAAAATGGCATACCCTAATGGTTGTTATTGTTGAAGTAAGAACC
>JAJRVD010000043.1 GCA_024277375.1 Candidatus Omnitrophota bacterium
AGAAAAGAGATCCTAAAATTGTCTGTAGTGCCGAAAAGAAGGGTTTGGCTTGATGGGTTATTCAGCAATTTGGTGCATTTAGCGGCACCGTTCCCATTAAAAACTGAATCCTAATGCAAAATCTGGGTTCATTATTCGACAATTTTCAAAATAAATGGCCCGAGTTACAGGGGTAAAGGCATCAAAAAGGGAGATGATTGCCAATAGATCTATTTTTTTGATCTTAGCTATGGAAAAAAGTCGATCGGTAGCTATGGAATTTACTTGACCTTTGAGGCTGTGTCGCGTGTACCCCGAATTTGTTACTCAACTCCGCCATAGTCTGGTCTCCCTTAAGCGCCTCAAACGCAACCTTCGCTTTAAACTCCTTGCTGAAGCTTTTCCTTGTTCTTCCCATTTTTGAACCTCCTGTAGTTTTGTAAAAGTTAAATTTTGGCGTTTCTTGTAGTGGTAGCCCCTATACGTATACATATGTTAGTAGATAAAAAGTTATATTAAATGAGGTTGACAGGAGGTGCATTTCTTGATATACTTAGATGTAATTAGAAAAACAAACAGTAAGCTTTTTAGCGATCTTTGTATATCATATTTGTTAGGCGATGAAAACTTAAACACATAGGACTTCACATAAACAAGGAGATATAGGATGAGCATAATGAGGAAAAAAATCTTACCAAAAGATGCCTTAGACGCTATTGCTGACAGACCACCGATATCTATCATGAATTTTCGAAAGATGCGCGTTATTCGAATTATAGCTTTGATAGTTACGGTGGTTTTTTCGTATCAGCAGATCGTTTGGGCGCAAGGTGCACAAGGAGCGAAGAGTGCTTGGGCGAATACCGTCGCAAAAGCTCAATATGATCACTTCAAAGGCATACCAAAAGAAGATATTGATATCCCTTATGATCTAGCGGAAAAACAGGGAGCGTATTATAACGGATCTGACGAAGTTGTTATACATATCCAGGACGCGCATGCCTCACTTTCAGCTCAGTATTCAATTGTCGGCCTTCTTGACTCCTTAGTCGCTAACTATGATCTGAGCCTTATAGCACTGGAAGGCGCGGAGGGATATATTGATACTTCCGTGATGAAAACATTTCCCGACAAAGATATTCGTGATGAAACAGCTGACTTCCTGATGAAAGAGGGGCGTATGAGTGCCGGTGAATTTTTTGCTATTACCCGCGACAAAAACAATATGGCTCTTTACGGGATAGAAGATAACGCGTTGTATCAAAGAAACCTGGAGGAGTTCCGGTCTATGGTGGATCAACGTGCCAGGCTTTTAAGCCATGTGAAGGCTTTTCAAAAGCAGCTTGAAGCCCTAGGGGTAAAAATATATTCAAAAGATCTGGGATATTTTCTGAGTAAGGCGATCAAACACAAAAAAGGTGAATTAAGTTTCGCGGACTACTGGAAAGATATAGCAGTTTTGCGGGACAAATACAGAATAGCCGTTAATAACTTCCCCGAGCTCCAAAAGCTTCTTGAGTCTATCGCCCTGGAAGAAAACATTGATTTTGCTAAGGCGAACATCGAAAGGCGTGACCTTATCGATCAGTTGAGCGAAAAGATGACCAAAGATGAACTGGAAGCGTTGGTGTTACGATCTGTTGAATTTAAGCAGAACAAAGTATCACAAGCGGATTTTCATAAATATCTTGTCGCGCTAGCCGAGCATTATGAAATGCCGGATGAAAAGTACACCAATCTAATTACATTTGCCCGGTACGTGTTTCTTTATGAGAGTGTAGACATTGTAGAGCTGTATCGCCAGGTAGCTTCCTTTGAAAGTGAAATTCGCGATCGTCTTTTTAAGAATGGGGATGAGCGTAAATTATTCGAGATTGAAACAATGTCTCAGAAATTAGAAAAACTTTACAACATGGAACTAACGAACGGTGATTTCGCATTTGTAGAAGAATGCCGCACTAAGTATGACGCGGGTCAGTTCGTTTCTTTCGTGAAAGATAAGTGCGCGAAATATGGCGTTATGATATTTTCCGGGTATGATATTACCGAGATGATCTCAGGCATAGATGAAGCATGTAATTTCTATCGCACAGCGGAAAAACGAAATAACGCCTTGGTGGCGAATACGGTTAAAGATCTGAAGGCTGAGGGAAAGCATGTCGCGGCGCTTATAACCGGGGGGTATCATACCGACGGTCTTACGGATCTTATGAAGAAAAAGGGCCTGTCGTATCTTGTAATAATTCCGAAGTTTGAAGATGAAAAAGAAAGACCGTATATCGCGGTCCTTACGAACAAGAAAAAGCCTTATCAGAAATTGTTAGACAGCGGAAAGTACGAGATAGCTGTATGGCCGTTTTCCATAGGAGACCTGGAAGGCATGAAAGACGGCATATTTTATGCTTTAGGGAAAGAAAGACTCGATCCTCGATATGACAGCGGTATGCCGGGTGAGAAATTTGAAGAATTCAAACAGGATTGGTTGAATAGGCATAAAAAATGGTATGAGGGATTTTCCGGCACTCGAAAAGAAAGCATGAAAAAGGAAGCTATTTCTCCTGAAGAGCTAAAAGGCTTTTTTGCTAGGATCAGTTTTGAAAAGATGGGGAACACTGTTGTTATATCTGAAAAGAGCGAGGCTGGTACGGCGTTTATTTCTCTTGTTAAACAAGGCGACAGAACATACTTTAATCCGACATCAAAAAAGGAAAGGGAAAAGTTTTTAAGAAGAGCTAAGGTCAAAAAAGAAAAAAGAGAGGGGACCGAAGAACGGGAAGCCAGGTTTTTTGATGAGTTGGAAAGATTAAAAGGAGAGCTGAAAACCGAAATTTCCGATGCGGTAAGAAAGACGATCAGGGAAGAAATAAGAGGAGTCGGCCGTGCTGTACATGCCGATGACCATAAAGAGATAGCACGTCTCTTGGGGTTGAATGAGACATATGCTAAATCAGGCAAAACGCTTGTCGCTCTGGCACTGGATAAGCTTGATGGTAACATATTAAGCGATAAAAATGTACGCGAAGTCATGAGAGACGCGACGATTGGAGGAATAAATATTCCGCGTGGATGGAAGGATAATACGCAATACCCGGATTTTGCAAAGGTGATCGATGAGTTTATCGAAAAGGTAAATACCGAACAGAGCAAGGTAAATGCCGAACAAGTTCTAGGCGGTATTAAGCAGTGGCATGTGGTTCGCAAAGATATCGTTGGGAAAAAACTTCTGGCGATATATGACTTTGTCGGGTTTTTCGGCAGAGGGTGGGAAGGCGATCATGCCGCACTTCTTAAAGAAAAAGTGAGAGCGGCTAAAGAAAGTGTAGATGCTATACTTAGCG
>JAJRVD010000044.1 GCA_024277375.1 Candidatus Omnitrophota bacterium
ACAAAAAGAGGAAGAAAAGAGATCCTAAAATTGTCTGTAGTGCCGAAAAGAAGGGTTTGGCTTGATGGGTTATTCAGCAATTTGGTGCATTTAGCGGCACCGTTCCCATTAAAAACTGAATCCTAATGCAAAATCTGGGTTGAACTTGCCACGGGCTCGGAGCGGATAAAAGCATACAGAAAAACGAAATCCCGGATCGATGGCATAAATAAAACTTTAAGTTCGAGATATCACGAAACCGATTAGTGTCATTAGAACCGAATCGCGTGGTTTTTCAAGATACAACATCCTTCCCTAATCCTATTTTTCCCCTGGAAATTTCATCTGAAACGTAGTACAATCTAACTTGATATGCTTTTAACTGCGAGGAGAGTTTGATCCACTAACTGGGAGGTTGGGTAACATTTTGTCAAATTACCACAATAAGATCATAACCGCTATGGCGTATGGTATTTGTTTATTGTTCTCAGCAAATGCTGTGGCAGCTCCGGTAGAAAATGGTAATATCGGGTTTGGGAAGGATTTTATGATACGGCACGAAAGATATGTCGTAGGCAGCGTCCTTGTTTCCCGCCAGGTGCCATTGGACATACGGATAAAAGAGATCCTTTCCTACAACAACATAAAAAGCATTGATGAGTACGCGATCTGGTTGGGAGATAATATCAAATACAAAAGGGAAGAGAACAGAAAAGATGAATGGGCGATGCCCCTTGAGACTCTCAAAAATGAATATGGAGACTGCGAAGACTTCGCGATCCTAAACAAAGAACTCTTGGATCTTTTAGGATATAAAACAAAGGCATTGACCCTGGTGAGGTTTTTGAACAATCATGCCATTTGCGCCTTTATGGAAGATGGGTATTACGCGTATCTAGATAACGCGAACTTGGTGAGAACTAAAGCTAAAACCATTCACCAATTGGCCGGATATTTGCTCTTACGATATACTTGCGCGGCAATCGGAGAGATGGACCTCGATACCAAGAGGTGGAATATTCTCTACAAACGCTCCGAGTTCATGCCACGCTTGCAAAAGTGATGTCTTTCCGGCATACTTAAGACAATATGAAAATAATAATCGTAATCGCACTAGTGATACTAGGTATGTGTGCGGGTGTGCCCTCATATGCTGCTAAGGCTAAAGGGTATGGGGCGTCTCCGTATACAAAGCGTTTTTATCCGCCGAAAGATAAAACGGTATTGGATAATGTGTGGGATTGGGTTACAAGCTTAGGAGGGGAAAAGGAAACCCCCCTTGAAAAGAACGCTCGCTTGAACCGGCAGAGATTGATGAGGAGATCCAGGCAGTACTAGTAATTTGGCGCGAAGAGAAGCAATGAAACATACGACAATTATAAAGATCAAGCTATTGATACTGTTCTTGCTTATTGGGGTAACTCCTGTGTTTCTTCTTGAGACGCTGGCTATTAATCCCGCGATGGAGCAGGCTAAAAAAAAGATAATCGAAAGAGAAAGCAGGATTTTAGGCGATGTGGGCGAAGGGGTGGAGCGCTTTATAAGCGAAGAAAGGTCTAACGTATTGTTTTTAAGTGAATTGCCTGAATTCCATAATTTTGCTGAAGCGGTAGAACATGGAACTCTGGATATTGACGCGGCAAGGGAAACCCTCTTGTATGTTCTGGTAAATCTCGGAATAAGCAGAAGGGAGTACATGCAAGTACGATATGTTGACAAAACGGGAAAAGAAGCCCTTCGGGTGGAGCGGAGGGGTATTGAGCTTATTGTTACTCCATCTGAAGGTCTTCAAGAAAAGAAAGATCGATATTATTTTTCCAGCGCGATCAATTTGGGGCGCGCTGAAACATATATGTCTTATTTAGACCTGAACAGGGAGGGTGATCCGCCGCAAATAGAGGTGCCACACAGGCCAATGCTAAGATTTGTAGCACCTGTTTATGGCGATAACGACACAAAGGCGCTTGGTGTCGTTATTATAAACATAAATGCCGCGAAGTTGATCGAGCGTGTTTGCGGTGAGTGCTTTGAAGGTCCTTCGGAAGAAGGGGTAATGCTCTCTTTCTTTGAGAGAGACGGCACGTATATTAAACATAGTCTTGATGCGAGTAAAGAATGGGGTGCCGCGCGAGATCTGAACATCGGAGCGAACATTTATAAGGATTATTCTTTTCTGCGAGAATGGGATAAACAAGGAGAGAAGGGATTTTTCAGAGAAAGTGCTGATGAAGTTCTGATCTTTAAGAAGATCAATATTCAAGACGCACGTAATCCGGAGCTATTTTGGGGGTTGCTCGAGGTTTATCCCAAAAATCAATTGTTTAACTTTGAAGAAAGGTTAAAACGCCTGCTTTTGCTATCCAAGCTCGGGATCCTTTTATTAGCGATTATTTTCGCGAATGTCGGAGTCTTCGAGGAAACGATAGTTGCTAAGTATACCGACGGGGGAAGATCATAATGGTGACCTCGAGAACTATAGAGGTCGTGGGTGTCGGTCCGATGCTTTTTAAAAAAAGTAGGAGGGCTCGCGGCTTAAGGCTCTCTTTAGAAAACGATAATTTTCTTCGGGTTGTGATTCCATATTGGTTGTCCTACAAAGAGGCCGTCAGAACGATCGCGTCCAACACAAAATGGGTTCATAAATACCTCCTTAGGATGCAAAGGTGGAGTGAAGATCACAAAAAACTGCCAAAAAACACAATTAAAGTAGAGGGTATTGCCGCAAAAGAGGCGCTTTTTTTCAGGGCTTGGGAATTGGCAAAAGAATTCGGGTTTTGCGTCAATAAGATCAGCATTCGTTCCCAGAAAACCAGATGGGGTAGTTGTTCGGCAAAAAACAATATCAGTCTGAATATAAAGCTGACAAAATTGCCAGGAGATATTATGGATTATGTTATTTTGCATGAACTTGTGCATACGAGGGAGAGTAATCATGGTAAGCGTTTTTGGCAGGAGATGGAAAAGATCGTAAACAAAGCAAGGGAGCTTGATCGGAAACTTAAAAAATACAATCTCGGGTTTCTATAAATGAAGCAGCTGATATTAATACTGGCAGCTCTTTTTATCTCGTACAGCGCTTTAGCCGCTGATATGGCTGTTGTGTGGTTAAAGAATGGAGGAAAGATCAATGGCATCATCACAAATGAGACAGAGCGTGGAATAACGGTAAATATAGGATTTGGAACAGTGACTATCGCTAGTGCGGACATTGATAAAATAGAAATTATCGAAGGCGCAGGAAAGGACGTTATGGTGAAGGCGATGCGTCGAAAAAACATTCGCGCTGTAAGCAAGTCTGACGAGCAGGAACAAGCCAGAGCGATCAGAAAAAGAAACGCTAAGTACTTAACACTAAGAAACAAATTCATTGAAACGGCAAAGAAAAGAAAAGAAAGGGAAACAGAATACAGAATTGGGTTTACCGATAGCAGCAGAATAGTTGTTCCCGTGATATTGAACGGAAAAGTTAAAGTACAAATGCTTGTGGATACCGGAGCAACATCCGTTTTTATTTCGCCTGAGATAGCTGATAGGCTAAAAGGTATTCACGCAACGGCCGGAGGGAGAGTAAACATTGCTCAGGCAAGCGGTGCTAAAGAACTGGGGACCCCGGTTAAATTAGGTTCCGTGAAAGTCGCCGGATTAACGGCCGAGGATGTAGAGGGGATAATATTGGATAAGATCAAATTACGTGGGGCTGGTGGTCTTTTGGGTATGTCATTTTTGAATAGGTTTCATGTGAGGATAGATACGCAGAACAGGGAACTGGTATTGATGAAAAAATAGCATAGGTAGGTGGTAACAGTGAGGAATATGCGGGTGATCATAGCAGGTATTGCCATTTTTTCTTTTTTTTGTAATTTCTCCCGGGGTGATGAGGATAGAGCCATAAGAGAAGTTGATCAACCGACACGAAAAATGGCAGAGAAGCAAATGAGACGCGATAAACCAAAAACAGTGGAGATAGAAGTCGAAGATGAGCGGGAAGAGAAGGCTGAAAAACCGGGTGAAGAAGCAAAAAAATGTGTTTGTTGTCATGAGAGCGGATTGATTTAGACAACCGTTGGGAAGGGAAAATGCTAAAAAGGATATTTTTAGGTTGTTTGATAGTAATTCTTTTCGCGGAGATAGGGGCGGCGGATACGCTTGTTTTGAGGGGTGGAGACAAGATTTATGGATTGATCCTTGACGCGAAGGAGGATGCTGTTTTGTTTAAATCTGCCAACGCGGAAGGTGTTTTTGTGTCGTCTTACTCCAAAACGGAGATATATAGCATAGAACTAAAAGAGTTTACCTTCCCGGAAGAATTCATGATTTATGATCGCTTGGTGTTGAGGGGGGGGACAAGCTTTCTGGGTAAGGTGGAAGTTGAAACACCTGACGCTCTATACTTTTCATTAAAACTGGATGATGGGGTAGGAATTGTTGAGTTCGACCGGGATAATGTTGTGGCGATCGAAGGGACATATGGCATTAAGAAGTTTTTCGGGACGATGTATTATAAATGGAAATATTTCGTTTATGATTTTGTGGAGTTTACGAATAAGAAGCTTTCCGTAGCAGGTCAATCTACAGTAGGTGGGGTGTCTCTACAGAATTTTCTTATGGACATTGAAAAAGAAGAGGCTGCAAGCGGCGAGGTAGGCGAGAGGAGAACATTTACCCCGCGAACACTAAAGATATTTCTTGGCGCGAACTATTTTGTGAACAGGGACGCGCTTTATGAGTTAGGTGTTCAGGAAAAGCAAGTGCTCATGGGTATGAATAAACTCCAGGTGGGCTCTATTTTAAGAGAAATTCCGGCGATAAAGCAAAATGGCGATATTGAGAAATGGAGCTACCCCAGCGGGATCACGGTAGATTTTCATATGGAGAAGGTCTCGGGGTATACAAAGAAAAATCGTGAAAAGATCGTACAGGATGTAAAACGATATTATGGAGATAAATTATAAGCTGGTAGATCTTTCCTTGAACTTTTCTCTGAGGTACTCATTCCACATATTTTCAAAGGCATTTAATGAAATGTAAAATTCTTCATCGATAGCGTTCGCGAAATGCCGGCCGTTATGGAGCCTTTTCAGCAGTCCCTTAAGACCGGACCAGCCCCATTTATCCAGGATAAAAGATACGGCGGTAAAAGCGCCTTCGTAGCTTGTGGCGATGGTGTTGTTGTCCGTTGAATAAAGGAAACCGTCTTCCAATTGCCCCAGAGTTAGTTTTTTCCCAGCTTCAATGACTGGAGCAATATGTGCCAATGATACAGGCAGGTATCGCGCCTGCTCGTATACTGCGACCCCTTCGTGAAGCCATGACGGGCATTTGTTGTCTGTTATCATGGATATTAAAGCATGTGTGTATTCATGCGCGATTATACCTGAGAAAGTAATCTCGTCTACGTCGGGGTTGAAGATCATTCGTATCGTGCCGTCATAAAACGCGCGAATTATTCCTTGTTGCCGGAATATTTTACGAAAGTCTTCTTCGCTGTAGAATATGAGTGGCAAGCTCAGGGAAGGAAAGTAATTAAGGTCTTCCCCTGTCTCGTTGTATATCTTTCCAAGTGTATCGGTTAAAAGTTCCAGATTAACAGCATAACTACTGTGCAATTGAACATCGAAATGTTGTGTCTCAATTTTTCGCATATTTTGCTGCAAAAGGATCTCTTTTTTTATCTTACTGACATTTTTTTTGGTTTCCGCGTTAGTTGGCCTCATAGACAATGCTTTTTCCCAGTAGAAGAGAGCCTTCTTGAGATCAGACTCACGATAATAATGTTGCGCCAAAAAGTTCAGGGTTGAGGAGCGTGTTTTTAACGCATATGATGTGTTGAGGCAGAGTACGACTGTTTGGGCATCGTTTTTGTTGTAGGCTGTAACCGCGCTGTTATATAGGAAATTGGCTATACTACGTTTGACTTTCTTTTTCCCGGAGACTATGGCCAGGTCAGTAGCCTGTTGAAGATAGTCTAATGCCCGGTCGTATTGCTTTGATTCGGAGGCTATTATGGCTTTTTTACAGTATAGTTTGGCCAAGTTATGAGATACAGAGGGGTTCGCGGGAGAGATCTCAAGGGCCATGGATAAATAATCAATAGCACCATCCAGATCATTTGTTTTATCAAGAAAATTCGCGTACTCTAAATATCCATACAGAAGATTGTCTTCTATTTTTTTGCTGTCAGGGGAGATCTCGTATGCTTTATGTAGAAAAAAAATAGCTTTTTTGTATTTTCCCTCCTCGACATATTTATGTGCTTTTCTTATGTATTGGTATAGTCCGACCTTTTTGGGGCTTTCGGTACCGATGAGGAAAAAGGCTGTTACTATGCCTACGACTAGAAACGTTATTAAGGGTTTGGTAAACTTGTTTTCCATGTTGTAAAAGTATACCAGACTTTTTACGCGTTGGACAATAGATAATTCATCCGGTCGTTGAGGTGCTTCAGGTCTCCGGTCTTGATTTTCGCGGGCATAAGCTCAAAGATCATGCTAATCGCGAGGTTGGGGTTCTTTTTCAGGGACTCGAGGGCGGCATATAGAGGGTGAGAGCTGTTCGTAAGTATCCTATAGAGGTTTGAAAAGGCCAGATCGTTATCATTAAGATAAGCGATGCCGGTCGCGATAATCCCTTCGATCTGGACAAAGTGTTCTGGTTGTAGATCTTCATCAATATTCATATACAGAACACGTGCTTCTCTATTATGCAGGCGTAGGTGTTGGTTGGCAGTCAACATCTTGTAAGGCAATATTGTAACGACACGGGCATCTTTTTCCGTCGCTTTCTTGCTACACGCGAATTTCACCAGTTCATCCAATGATCTAAAGTCAATATTGTATAGAGCACTCTTGTGGGCGGTATTAATAAATTTCTCTTGGGTGGGAGCAAGGTATCCCCTCCATATTTTGACGGTCCCGGGCTCGTTCTTAATATTTGATCCCAGTGCTTTCTGATGATGCTTGTGTATGAGCTCCATTTCGGCTTGTGCTTTTACCGCGGGAATTTTTTCTTTCGGGATCCGGTAATCATATAAGGGCTTTTCATTTTTGCCGACCTTGAACTTGAGATTATAAACCGCTTTAATATTGTTCTCGGTTTCTTCGTCTGTTCCCCCCTTAAAGGCACACTAAGCCGGTAAACTCCTCGTTCTATTCGGACTAGAATGCCAAGGTCCAGTAGTGTTTTGCGCTCAACATTAACCGCTGTTCTTTTGGCATCATGTTTTCTTAACTTGATCAATTCGGCGGTTGAAAAGTTTCTAAATCCGATGTTTTGAAAGATGTCTCGCAATGCCTCGGCTGGGTTGCCTTTTGTTGTTGTCTTAAACTCGAGACTGGGGAAAAGGTCATCCTCAATATCAATAGCCAATCGATCAAGTATTGCTTGAGAACCTACGTCGGTACCGGCAGTAATTGCATACAACTTAGCCAGGGAATCTCTGTCTATCAGATCTGTGGTATTGCCAAGAGCTATGAGCTTTTGGAGAGAGAATGATATCCTGGGAGAAGCCACTGACAATAGATTGGTCAAGAAAAGGTCAAAACCGTTCTTAAATATCACTTCTGGAAGTGTTTTATAGGTGTACCATAATGCCATGGCATCTAAGGCTTCGTCTATAACAGCCGGAAGTATACCTTGCGGATAAAACCTCAGATCAAACTTTAAATTTCTGAAAATGGGATGATCGGTGATGCCGTCTTGCAGTTTTTCTTGTATTGTACGTGAGTCGGATACGTTCTTAAGACACATTTCAATTGAATGAAGAGCTATCGCATGTGTAATGTACAATTTCAGGTAGTCGTCGTTTTGATATGTGGAAAACTCGAGAAACGAGGCGATATTGATGACCATGTAACTCTTTTTATCGGTCTCTTCTCCGGGGACCGGGTGAACGAATGTAACAGGCGCGGACCTTTGAGTGTCATATTTGAACTGGAGACCATCAATAAGGCCGGAAAAACCATCGGCATTTAAAACTTCGGTTGAAATTGAATAGAGGCTCATTATCGTGTTCAGAAATTCTTCCGGAGCGTTTTTATCCCCCTCCAAATATTTTCGCAGTGCAATACCGGCCCCGCCGTTCACAGTTTCTTGTATCCAAAGATATTCCGCGGGGAGATCATCCAGTGATCTAAAATATTCTCTTGTCTTCGCGATAGTGTCCGAGAGGATGTCTTCATAAGGTTCCTCCAGAGCCGTTTTTTCTTCGTCGGTTAGAACATCAGGGATATTTGAAACTTTAAAATCTATACCTTTGAAAAAGTCCAATGCTTTATCGAGGAATTCAACGGCAGACGGATCCATGCTCACTAAATTCCTGATCTCTAAAAATTTTTCGCGCTTCAGAGACAGGTCAAGGATGTCAATTATGCCCAGGTATACCATAAGCGAATAGAGGTGTTTCTGTATCATTGCGGAAGGCATTTTCAGGATGAAACTTGCCGACTTGGAATCATTTGAAAAACCATTGAGCAGTACTTGATTATTGCCGGGCAGTTCAGGGGGGTATAATTTTTTTATGAACCATCTGGAAAAAATGGATGTAAGGGCTTTCCTCTGGTCATCACTGTGCTTATTGTTCTCGTTGAGTTCAAAGAAGATATCTTCAAAGTACGGATGATCCTTTATGAACCCTCCCGATGAATTTAATATGTATTCACCGACCGCTCCCGCCAGAGTGTATTCAAAGACAGAATAATCTTCTTTGGCGACAGCGTTCATAAAATGGGCGAGATTGATACTGATATAGGTAGCTCCGGGGGCTTGAGTTGAGGTTGCTCCCCTTTCTCCAATACGTATGGCTTGGCCGTCAAACAGATCGTAAGTAAGCACCATGTGATCAAAATTAATTTCTATTTCATGCTGTTTTTTTAGTATCATTGCGATTTTTTTGATCTTCATATTTGCCTGGTCTTGAAGCTCTTTCATGGAGTACAGTATCAATTGCAAACCGGCGGATGAGGTAGGGGCAGTTGAAAGATAATCTTTCAGCCCCGGGTACGCTTCCTCAACCGCAAGGCCGTTGTTAGCTGTTAGATCATGGCTAAAGCATGTATTAGGGCTTAGATATGCTTTCGCGAACGCTGTCATAGCCGCGGTGATCCCTGTTTTCTCAACAAGCAGAGGCATAATATCTCGGAAAAATATCCTTACACTGGGTGGATTATCAAAAAATTCATTTAGATCAAAATCACCGGGTGTAGTATCCTTGGAAATTTTAAACTCAATGTTGTCGATATAAGCTTTGTACTCATTAAAAAGATCTTTTCTGTCGTTGTCACTGTTTATGAAATCGTTAATCTTCTTAACGGTCTCGTTGTTGGTGATCCCAATAAGATCCGCTATGACAGCATAGGTTACAAGTGCTGTGCTGTTCCTATCCATTTCCGCGGGATCGTCTATGATCCGGGCTAAAAGGGAAAGTTTGTATAAAAAACCTGTTTTAATAACCTTATGAGAGGACGCTAGCTTGCTTACGATCCAATGGCTAAAGAGCCCCATGAAGTGTTGTTTGCTTTCCCGGGGTGGTTCTCTATATTTTGCAAAGTCAACAAACACGTTTTTAAAAACCGGATGATCTTTTATGAAACCGCCATTGTTAGCCAATAGCCAGTCGCTGAGGTTTATTAAAAGGTCATATTCAAGCAAGGCAGGATCTTGGTACGCTAACGGAGATCCAAGATTAATCGAGACAAAGGAATTTCCCGAATATTCGGGAGTGCGTTCAGTGAAGTTTCCTAAAAACGCCAGAGGGTTAAAGGCCATGTCGAAAGAAAATAAAATATTGTCTACATTAAGATCGAGCTCATATTGCTGCAGCTTGGTATTTATCTGTTTCAACAGGAGGTTGATTTTGTCCTGGTAGTCTTTGGCTCCCCGAAGTATTACCTTGAGCCTTTCGTTTAAAGGGGCAGGGAGATGTTCGCTGGTAAGATAGGTTTTAAATCCCGGATAATTACTTTCTAGAGTTTTGTCTGACGTGCGGGCTTCATGCACAAATACGACATTGGGGTCTAAAAATGCCATCTTGAATGTCGTAAGTATTCCGAGAACGCCCATTTGTTCGATATGTTCATTGGTAAGGTCGTCAAGAAAAGTCTCCATCGTGCTGTTCGTTGCCTCATTGCTTCGGGACGTGGGTGAATGGCCGGTCTTTATGGTTACCCCTCGTAGTTTGCCTGATTCAAACTTTGGCTCTATGGAAGTGATCGCGACATCATCAATTTCGTAGGCAATATGTATGACTGAGGGGTCATAATCATTTTTCGACTTGGATTTCATCTTTATGATCATATTTTTCCAGGGTAAGAACCAGCCGTTTTTAACTATTTCATGGTGCGATCCAAAGACGCTGATGCGGTCTTCCTTTTTGAGCACATGCGATAAACCTTCCACTTGAGAGCCGTTAAGTAAAACATAATAGTCCCCATCCGGAATTTTATAGTCATCAAAAAGTGTGGAGTCTAGCTTTTTGCGTGTGGCGGTATCTGTGGTGTCTAGTGGGATTACCGCGTATTGCTTATCGGATGAATATGATGTTTTGTCGTGTTTCGCGGTTGACACATAGAGTTCAGTTTTAGTGTTGAGTGCTTGTTCTGGCATGTCGCCGCGAATTTTAATATTTTTTATGTATGTTGCCAGACGTGCGCTGAACATCCGGGCGTCCATGTCGTCACGTATTCTAGATTTAAGTTTTGTGGAATTCTTTTTGGAAATAAGTCCTGTAACATCATTTAAGGCCAGATAAGCGGCCACCGAGAAAGAGGGAATAATATTCTTGTCGTCAGAGAGGGTATGATCAAGTATTCTGTTTATTGCTTTTTTGTAGCTCTCTTCTGGCATGGCTAAATGTGTGATCCATAGAACGGCCGCATCCAAAGCGCCTTTAGTCTCGGCGATTGCGTCGGGGCTCTCTGGTTCAATAGAAAATTTTATCCCTTCAAAAAACGGATGAGAGGGGAATCCTTCGGACAATAGTTTGGTGGCTTCATCAGTTTTATAAGGAAAGGGCGCTGCAAATATATGATTGGCTATTGAAATCATGATCTCGTACTCTAAAAGATCCGGGTCGGTTAAGAGGGTCGGATTATCTGCGAATACCGCGAAATTAAATACAAATGCTCGTTGACCATTGAACATATCAATGAGGTGTACGGCCTTATACCTTTCGGTGTCCACCATCAATAACGTATTTTCCGGAAAAGCGAAACTGATATTCTGTCTGATAAGATTACTTTCGATGCGGTTTAATACCTGTTTAACGAGCCCGTTCTCTTTGCTAAAAAGAATTTCGGCCATTTTCAGGAATGTGGAGAAATTATTAATGTCCTTGTCTAAAAATTCGGTTGTCATGTTCGCTGTAAGTCGCGATCCGGGATTCAGCAGTTCTTTGTGGTTAACTAATTCGAGAAGCACACTCTCATCGCATTGATTCGCATTGAACGAATCCATTGCCAGGGCTATGGATTTATATCGTTTTTGTTCGGTAGTGTCTCCGGGTTGAAAATTATAGTCCGGGTTGGTCCCTTTTAGCGCGGCATAGGGACCGGTTTCAAATTTGAATTTCTTTATGGTCGCCACAGCGTTTGGATCATTTGAATACAAAATGTTTACTCCTTTTAGCGTCTTCTCGGAGTTGTCGATAGCGACCATTTCTGAGAAACCGATAAAGCTGCTTGCTGTTTGATCTATAAAGTTAAGAGTAGGACGGGGATTGGTATGGCTTCTCCTTTGCTGCCAAAGGGCAAGCGGTCCGAAAGCAGCTTCATCCACGACTAAGACTTTGGCATCTTTCCCGGATTTGCTAAGATGGATAAGAGCTTCTGAGTAACCATTGTGCACTAAAACCATGTAGGTTCCGGGCTTATGTCTCTCGCCAAACAAAGAATTCAATTTTTCTTTGACGGCTTCATTAGATGCGTCAAGATGAACTTCAATGATGCGGGAGTGTTCCTCGGGGTATGTTGTGATATTTGTTACCGGAGCATATTGATTTTGCACAACAGAACGCTTTGGGACGGATAGTTGATAGGGTGTCATTGCCTCGACTAAAGCTCGTTTGATCCTGGTTTTTCTTTCTTCGGCCGCGTCTGTTTTCTGTTTTTTTGCTTTATTGTGCGGAACGAACAAGATGTCATTAAAAAAGCGATGGTCACTGGACTTTATTATAGGTGCCACAGCATTGTAAAAATGTCTCTCCTTTTCTTTCTCCTCGTGCGAGATGTTTTCATCTAAGACAATATTTGTGTCGATCATGAACATTGCCTCAATTGCTCGGGACACAATATCATTCAGGATCATGTCCTCCCGAAGTGTGGGGAGTTTTTTGATATTAAGAAGCGCGCAATATGATCTGATCGCTTCCTGGTTTTCAAATATTTTGCTTTTGATCGTATTGTACGTATACGAATCGTTCTCACGCAGGTCATGCATAAGGGCCTCTGTCTCCAGGTGTACAAGCGCTCTAATAGCCTCTACAGGTGGTAGATCGTGCTTAGTAAGCATTATGCTAGAGGACATTAAATAAGCAATTGAGCTTGATGATTCAAGAAGAATGATGTCCTCAGGCAGTAGTGTCAAGATAATTGGGCACTTTCATGTTCCAGTTCTTTGATCTCTTCCCCCATGGGGGAAGA
>JAJRVD010000045.1 GCA_024277375.1 Candidatus Omnitrophota bacterium
GCAAAACTCGTTGAGTATTGCTGATTTGCCATCAATACCGGCTTGCCTGTATCTCTCTCGTATCTTGTTTAGATACTCCTTCTTCGATTTCGTACCCATATTCATCCTCCATTAACGGGTTAGATGAAATATGAGGCAATTCGCTTATGGCATTATAGTTGCATTACTAAAGTAGCATGATAATATTAATCTTTTAGGGGGAGATTATGGGAAAGAATGCGATCATCAATGGTAGTTGCCAAGTAGCACAAAGAAGTGCGCCAACGATAACTGCAGGATACCAGTACGGTCAGGTAGATAGGCTTGCATGTATGGCTGATGGAACGCCAACAGCGGGAACCATAGCCCAAGCCGCAACCACCCTTTTAGGCTCCACAGGTTATGCCAGTAACATATCTGGATTAACCACAGGCGCTGGTGGTGTGGCACATTGGCGCTACAGGATAGAAAGTCGTGATTGTCAGCGATTTATAGACCAAGCGGCTGTCTATTCTGCCAAGGTTTATCACAATGTTGGCAGCAACATTAACTACACAATAACAATTAACATAGCTTCCGCTCAGGATAACTTTGCTGCCGTTACCGAAAAAGCTAAATTGTCTGACGTATCTGTATCAACTGCCACAGAGACTACGCTAATTTTTTCCGTGGATGATATCGGTTCTTGCGGTAACGGTATCGAGATAGTAGTTGACGCAACTTGCGGAGCTGTGACGACAAAGGATTTCTATATCACCGAATTTTAGAGGCGCAGGAACGGTTACTAATGCCTCTGTGGCATTGCTAAGTTTGCCATTTGCTCCAAAGAGAGATATGGTGAATGCAACTCTTGGGTGGTCGGGTCTAACGGATTTTCTGATCCATTCTGGTTCAGTTGGCCAACCCACCGACGGTTTAACGGGCTATTTATACCCCAATGAAGGTGCGGTACTAGAGGCAAAAGATTCTGGTGGCGGGCTCTCAGCTGTTATAGCTGGAGGGGCTCTTTTGCGATCTAACAGTGCCGGTGCATACCTTGATTGTTCTAACGAATTGTAGACCTTTGCCTTCTGTGCAGAGAGTGCGTCACATAGCCTGAGCCGTCCATATGGGAGATTGAGCTGGGAAGGGAAGAAAAAGTTTGGTTGTGTGGGTTTACCTTGCGCAACCAAGCGTTGCAAAGTATCGCATACCTATGCTTCTCCGGTTGGTGACACCTTCTTTTAGCTCCCATATCGTTTTCAAACCCGTCCTTGCCACAAACCCATCTTTGCGTTTGCTCTCTTCATACCACCTCCTTGCTGTTTTTTTATACTAACTTTAGGGGCTTTCTGTAATACTGTTTGTTGTATGAATTCTAAGAATAAAAAGATACTTATAACCGGAGCCGGGGGCTTTATCGGAGAGGCTTTCCTGAAATTTTTTTCAGGGAAAGGTTTGCATCTTACCGCAGTGGTTCATCATAAAGATGCCATAAACCGGCTGGAGGAAATCGCCGATATGGTTATCCTCGACTCTTTGGAAGACGAGGCAAAAGTCTGTGAGATTTTCAGAGATCAAGATGTAATCATCCATCTGGCCGCCCGTGTTCACCGGATGAAAGAAAACTTTAAGGGAAGCAAGATACTATATAAAAGCATTAACAGGGATATGACGGCGAGGGTTGCCAATGCGTGCCTTAAGGAATCTGTCCCAAAACTTGTTTTTGCGAGTTCGGTGGCTATATTTGGAAATTCAGGAGTAGGCTTTCTGGACGATGCTACCAAACCTAACCCCGCAACGGAATATGGGTTAAGCAAACTTGAAGCGGAAAAAGAGTTGGAGAAGATTTTTAACGGAAATGCCACTATTGAATGTCTTGTTCTTCGACTTCCGATGGTATATGGTCCCGGGAATAAGGGAAACTTCCTCAGGTTTTTAAACATTGCCGCGCGCGGGTATCCACTTCCTTTGGGGCTGGCGAAGGGGAAAAGAAGTATGCTCTACATTGGGAATCTTTGCGATTCCATCCTAAAAATAGTGATGGATGATAGAAAAGGCAGGGAGACTGTTAAGAACTATTTTTTAAACGATGGGGAAGATTTGACCAGTAGCGAGCTTTATAAAATGGTATCCAGAATATACAATGACAAAGAGGCGGTCTTTCCTTTTCCGGAAGTTTTATTAAGATTTGGTGGACAGGTTGGAACCGCATTGGAAAAATTGTTTGGCAGAAAACTGCCCTTTACCGCTAGTACCGTTTCGTCCCTTTTTGACGAGTGCTATTTTTCTTCAAAGCAGTTTTGTGAATATTATAATTGGCAACAGCCTTACGGAGTGGAAGAAGCCGTTACCGAAACCGTAAAATGGCATAAATCGCTAGCTAAAGAGGTTTAGGTGGGTTTTGCGTCTGTTATTTTAACAGGATTTTTTTTTTCGGTTCTCCTTACATTTTTTGTGCGGAAGTATGCCATATCCCGTTCGATTATGGATCATCCCGACGAAAGAACCTCACATGATATCTCAACACCGAGGGGAGGAGGAGCCGCCTTTTATATTCTCTGGCTACTTTTTTTCCCGGTAGCTTTGCTAAACGGGTGGCTGAGCTGGCAACTGGCACTTACACTGGTACCCGGCTCCATAGCCATTGGCGCAATAGGTATCTTTGACGATCATTATAAGATAAGAACGTCGGTACGGTTTCTAGTTCATATCTCCTCCGCCATTTTTACGGTTTGGGCAGGCTCCGGTTTCCCCAGTATGCTGATAAACGGTGCCGAGGTTTATCTTGGGGCATTCGGCTTTATTTTTGTGGTTTTATCAATTGCATGGTCGATTAATCTTTTTAACTTCTTGGATGGTATAGATACCTATGCATCTATGGAGGGAATAATGGTTCTTACTTCCGGAGGCTTTTTTTTTCTGCTTGCCGGCGGTTACGATGAGGCGTTGCTTATCTTTTTTATTGTGGCATCAGTAACTGGTTTCCTTGTTTGGAATATCCCACCAGCAAAGATATTTATGGGCGATTGCGGATCTGGTTTTCTAGGTTTTATAATTGCCGTATTTGCCTACCTTGGTGAGATCAAGTATGGCATTCCGGTGGTGCTCTGGATTATCACCTACTCAGTTTTCTGGTTTGATGCCTTGGTAACTCTGATTAGAAGATTTAGGGTGGGTGAAGAGTGGTATCGCCCGCATAAGAAACACGCGTATCAGCGCCTTTATCAGTCCGGTTGGGGACATGGGAGAATATCCTTCTTCGCCTCTTTGCTAAACTTGGTGTTAATATGCCTTGCGGTTATCGGTTACTACTGGCCTACTCTTCAGGCATTGCTCCTGGTAGTATCTATCGGGTTAATGGCTACAGTTTATATGGCTATTGAGAGGAAAAACCCGATGTACGGGAAGATGGTGTAGGGCGATGATTTTCATTGCGGGCGGTGCGGGGTACATTGGTTCCCACACAAATAAGATGTTAAGTCGCGAGGGCTATGAGACATGTGTTTTCGATAACCTCGTTTCTGGACACAAAGATTTTGTTAAGTGGGGGAAGTTTTTCGAAGGTGATCTTGCGGATAAAAAAAGTCTGCGGGACTGTTTCAAACAGAATCGAATAGAGGCCGTGATGCACTTCAGCGCATTTGCTTACGTTGGGGAGTCGGTTCTAAATCCAGCGAAATACTATATTAATAATGTCGCAAATACGCTTAATCTTCTTGAGGTAATGGTCGAGTTTGGTGTGAAGATGTTTGTGTTTTCGTCAACCTGCGCTACTTACGGTCTACCACAGACTGAATTTATTACGGAAGAGCATCAGCAAAACCCTATCAGTCCGTATGGTAAAAGCAAGCTCATGGTTGAGAATATCCTGAAGGACTTCAATAGGGCGTATGGGATAGAGTACGTTAACCTTAGGTACTTCAATGCCGCAGGTGCTGACCCGGAAGGAGAGCTGGGGGAAAGGCATAACCCTGAGACCCACCTTATACCGCTCACCATCTTGGCGGCACTCGGGCGACGGGACAGTATACAGGTTTTTGGTACAGATTACCCAACAAAAGACGGCACATGCGTGCGTGATTACATTCATGTGGCAGACCTCGCCGATGCACATATTTTGGCTCTTGAACAGCTGATGGAGAACAAAGGAAGTGGTTCCTTTAACCTTTCTAACGCAAGAGGTCATTCCATCAGAGAGATAATCGAACAGGTCAAGGCTGTTTCCAAAAACGACTTCAAGGTGGTAGATAAGGCAAGGCGGGCAGGCGACCCCCCCATACTGGTGGGGGATGCCACCAAAGCAAAATCTGTGCTTGGCTGGAACCCAAAGTTTGACGATATCTCCGCCATAGTGAAGACAGCATGGAATTGGCATACAAAAGACTCTTGCTGACTTTTGGTACGGAGCATACGCGTCAATGGCGGAGCAAAAATGTGCCTACGCACGGTTTAACTGGAACATATAGCGTTGTGGATAGCGCAGTGTTTATTCGCCCTTCACCTTAGCCATATCAGGCGTTTTCTGGTTCTGGTTTAAGCTCTATTTAAACCCGTTTTCTAGTAGATTTATAGTGTGAGATATTAATTAAAGGTGTTTCTTGTCTTTGCATAAAAGTAGGATTCATTCATGAGAGCCTCCGTTTATTGTGTGGATATGTTAAGAAAGTAGATATAGAATGCTACCATGTGGGACGGGTTTTTTGTAAAAATTATTAAAGAGAAAGGGAGGATTTTACTACTCTCTGATTTGATAATTATCTTTATCGTCTTTATTGTTTCTTACTACGTTCGTGCAGTTTTGGGTGGCTACATTGAAGGTTTGGTCCCGATAAGTGATTTGGGGCAGTATGCAAGGGGTGGGTTTGTTTTCAGTATAATTTGGGTATTTCTTATCTGGAATGATGGTGGCTACCAATCAGGGGTCTGGGGGTTGAATATTGGTGCTTTTCGTTTAAGGGGTGTTGCATCTTCTGGGGCATACGCACTTGCCATATTAATGATTATTTCTTTCCTTTATCGAGGGATGCTTCTTTCTCGCCTAGTTTATCTGTTTGGTTTTTTGTTTTCCATGGGTCTATTGCTACTCTCAAGGTATTTATTTAAAAACCTCGAACGAAGCTTAGCCAAACGCGATATCAAGGTACACGGTATTGTTGTTGTTGGCATGAATGATGAAGTTCGGAAGTTTTTGAAGCTATGCTCTGCTAACATTATTGCGGGTAAGTTTCTTGGGAAGTTGTCGTGGCATAAGGATAGTTCCTCGACCAGTGATTTAATTCCAGAGTTGGGTCCTGTCGATGCGGTAGAGGTATTACACGAAAAGCATAATTTTGATATGGTTGTTGTTCCACCTCAGGATAAGTCCGACTTAAAAAGCAATGAGTACGATGAGAAGATTATTAATCTGGTCAATTTTTGCGATGAGAAAGGCATAGTTCTTTACATGCTTCCCGGTTCTTATGATGTCGCTGTGTCCAAGCATGAGGTAGGTAGCTTTTCCGGAATTCCTCTCATAAGGCTAAGGGATACTTCTTTGCACCCTGTTTATGCAGTTTTTAAATCTCTAATAGAATGCGTAGTAGCCATCTTGGTGTTAGTCATTGGAGCTCCAATATGGTTTATCTTGGCAATACGGATTAAGCTGGATAGCAAAGGAGTAATTTTTTTCAAACAGGTTCGTGCTGGAGTGCATGGGAAGCCGTTCACCATGTATAAGTTTAGAACGATGAAAGATAATGCAGAGGCATCTCTTCCAAATCTGATTAGCATGGACAAACTGGATGAACCAGTTTTTAAAATAAAGAATGACCCGCGCGTTACCGGGTTCGGTAAGTTTTTGAGACGAACAGGTCTGGATGAAATTCCACAACTGCTTAACGTTATTAAAGGAGAAATGAGCATTGTTGGTCCAAGACCTGAAGAAGTGAAAATAGTTTCTAAGTACAATCCTTATCAGAGGAGGAGGCTTAAGGCTAAGCCAGGCATTACAGGTTTTCAGCAGATAATGAATCGAGGGGAGCCAGATCTATCAGAGAGAATAAAACATGATTTGAATTACCTGAAACATCAGGGACCTATATTGGATTTATATATAATTTTTAAGACTATTGGTGTAATGTTCAAGGGCAAGGGCGTTACACACTAAATTTATAGAAGCTTTTAATATAATAGAATGGATAAATCTAACACTGCGACGAAGCATCATAACAGCCTTGGGGATTTCTCTTACCCACCAGTCGTATGCGCGCAAGAACTTATCTTTCTTGGTGCTACAGTTTGCATGGCTGTAGTGATGGTTTTGGGTCAAAGGTTTTTATGGAAGAGGGAATTGACTTGTCGATGCTATAGGGTCAACGTTTTTGAAGGTGATATTGAGTGCGCGAAGTAATACCTCTTTCTATTCCGGTAATCTCAGGTAATGAATGGGCATACGTCAAGGAATGTCTTGATAGCGGTTGGGTTTCTTTCGGCTCCTATGTGGATAGATTCGAAGATGATTTCAAGAAGTATGTAGGTTCAAAGTATGCGGTTGCTCTTGTTAATGGAACTTCAGCACTTCACTTGAGCCTCATCACACTTGGTGCTGAACCTGAAGATGAAGTCTTGGTGCCAAGTCTTACATTCATCGCTACAGTTAATGTTGTGAGGTATTGCTCGGCAAGCCCAGTTTTTATTGATTGCGACTCAGACACTCTTTGCATTAACCCTAAAAGGGTTGAGGAGTTTCTTGAAAAGGAAACGGAGTTGAAGAGTGACGGCTATTCCTACAACAAGAAAACAGGCAAGCGTATAAAAGTGCTTATAGTTGTGCATATGTATGGTCATCCTGCGGATATGGATTCTTTGGTGAGGATATCTAAAAAATATAATATCTCACTTGTTGAGGATGCGACGGAAAGCCTTGGATCGGAGTATAGAGGGAAAAAAACAGGCTGTTTTGGCGATGTTGCCTGTTTTTCCTTTAATGCTAATAAGATAATTACGACAGGCGGCGGCGGGATGCTTGTTACTGACAATGAGGCGATAGCTAAAAGGGTTAAGTATCTATCACAGCAAGCAAAAAGTGATAGCATCGAATATACACATGACGATATCGGATACAATTACAGGCTTACGAACATTCAGTCTGCCATAGGAGTTGCCCAGTTAGAGAAGATTGAAGAGTTTGTTTCTATAAAACGGAAAAACTTTGAAGCGTACAAAGAACTGTTGGATGACTTGCCGAATGTAAAGCTGTTGTCCGAGATGGAATGGGCAAAGAGCAATTACTGGCTCTACACGCTAAAGGTTTCTGCTGAAAAAAGGGAGCCTCTGATGGCATATTTAAATTCATCCGGCATTCAGGTTAGGCCTGTTTGGAAGCCGATACACACACACCAAATGTATCAGGGATTTCAAAAGGGGCCTCTTAAAAACTCAATGAACGCATATGAAACAGGTATTAATATTCCATGTAGTACTAATCTCAAGGGTGATGAGGTTAAAGCTGTTGCAGGGAAAATTCGAGAATTTTTAAAGAAGTGAAAAAAGGATTAATGATTGGCGGTGGCGGTCATGCCAGGGTTTTACTTGATATGCTCAAAAACTTTACCGATTACCGGATGGAAGGAATTCTTGACCCTAATATTGATAAGGGGAGCATGGTTGATTCCATTCCAATTCTTGGGGGCGACGACCTACTTGAGAGCTTTCTGGTGGAAGATATAAAAGCCGTTTTTATAGGTATTGGGAGTACAGGAGAGAATAGCCTAAGAACCAGACTGTATGATGAGGTTGCAGGAATGGGGTTTGATATACCATTCCTTATTCATTCAGATGCGATCGTTTCTTCTGGAGCGGTGCTTTCGAAAGGGGTGCAGGTGATGGCCGCGGCAGTAGTCCATGTTGGGGCCGAACTTGAAGAAAATTGCGTCATCAACACTGGCACCGTTGTTGAGCATGATTGTGCTATTGGTAAACACTCATTTGTGGCTAGCGGGGCAATCTTATCTGGAGGGTGCGAGATAGGTAATGGCGTATTTATTGGAGCTGGGGCCACTGTTATTCAGGGAGTTAAGATTGGCAATGGTGCGGTGGTGGGTGCAGGAGCAGTTGTTCTAAAAGATGTTGCGGATAATGTTACTGTTGTCGGGGTTCCGGCAAAATGAAACCGTTTATTATTGCGGAAGCAGGCATAAACCACAATGGTGATATTAATACTGCATATAAGCTTATTGATGTGGCTATTGATGCTGGAGCTGATTCCGTAAAGTTTCAGACTTTGAATACTGAAAAGCTTGTAAGTCGTTATGCACCAAAAGCGGAATATCAAGATAAAAATATCGGTGTCAACGATAGCCAGTTTGTGATGCTCAAAAAACTAGAGCTTTCTTGTTCTGAGTTTGAAAAACTTAAAGAATATTGCGATACAAAAGGTATACTTTTTCTTTCTACGCCGTTCGATGAAGAAAGCTCGGATTTTCTTGAATCTATCGGGATGAAAGTTTTTAAAATTCCGTCTGGAGAGGTTGCAAACAAACCTTTGATAGAGCATATCGCAAAAAAGGGGAAACCGATAATCCTCTCAACCGGGATGTCGTTTCTTGCCGAGGTAGAAGAAGCTATAGGGTGGATAAATGAATGCTGTGTTTCCGTAAGAAGCAAAGAGAAACTAGGGGACTACCGGTTTAGTGTTCCGTTAACTATTCTTCACTGTGTTTCAAACTATCCAACACCGCCGGAAGATGTTAACCTGCTCGCCATGAAAACCATGGAGGCCGCTTTTGGGCTTCCGGTTGGTTATTCCGACCATACTGCTGGGATAGAGATATCTGTTGGTGCAGTGGCTTTGGGAGCCATTGTCATAGAAAAGCATTTTACGCTCGATAAAAATATGGATGGCCCAGACCATAGTGCCAGTCTTGACCCTGCCGAATTAAAGGCTATGGTAAGTGCTATTAGGAATATGGAAAAGGCTTTGGGAGATGGTCTAAAGCAACCGGCTCCAAGCGAATTCAACGTTAGGGATGTCGCAAGAAAGAGCCTCGTCGCGGCGAGAGCAATAAAGGCTGGGGAAAAAATTAAAGAAGAGGATATAGTCATAAAAAGACCTGGCACCGGAATCCTTCCAAAACTCAGGGGGTCGGTAATTGGCACAAAAGCAACCCGTGATATAAGGGTAGATTCGGTGATTGTTCCGGAAGATTTTGAGTGATGCGCAAAATTGCAGTCGTAACAGGTTCTAGGGCTGAATACGGACATCTCTATAGTGTGATAAAAGGCATTCATGAAGCTAAAGAACTCGAGCTTCAGCTTATAGTAACGGGAACGCACCTCTCTGAACGGTACGGTATGACAGTGCAGGAGATTATTGATGATGGTTTTCCGATTACAAAAAAAGTTAAAATACTCACCTCTTCCGATACAGGAGTGGGAGTGGCACAGGCGATGGGCAATGGGATGATTGGCCTTTCTTTGGCGTATGAAAAATTAAATCCCGATATTCTTCTGGTACTTGGGGATAGGTTTGAGATATTTGCCGCCGTGGCAGCCGCATTGCCTTTGAATATACCTGTAGCGCATCTGCATGGAGGCGAGCTAACGCTTGGTGCTATTGACGAAATGTTTCGCCATGCGATTACGAAGATGAGTCACATCCATTTTACTTCTGCAAAAGAGTACGCGCAACGACTTAGAAACATGGGGGAAAATCCTTCAAATATCTTTAATTTTGGCGCGCCGGGCCTTGATAGGATAATTAGTCTGGAACTTATGGATAAAAATAGACTCGCTGGGGATTTGAAAATACCTTCTGATAAGAACTGGGGGTTAGTAACGTTTCACCCTGTTACTGCTGAAGAAGCTGATGATGCTGAAAAAATGGAGAACCTGCTTGGTGCGCTTTGTAAATTTAAGGATATACACTGGGTGATTACCAAGCCTAATGCTGATGCTGGAAATAGTAGGATACTGGAAAAAATCGACGGGTATGTAGCTAAGAGCGAGGGTAAAATCTCAGCGTTTACATCACTTGGTAGTTTGAGGTATTTATCAATGATGGGTCGTTGTAAAGTGGTTGTGGGTAATTCCTCGTCTGGGATTATAGAATCGGCATCATTTGGAGTTCCGGTTGTGAATATCGGCGATAGGCAAAAAGGTAGGGTAAGGCCCGAAAATGTTATTGATGTATCAGGTTATAATGGCAACGATATTGCTGATGCCATTAGAAGGGCGTTATCCAGTGAGTTTATTAAAAGAGCGGGAAGGGCCCAAAATCCTTATGGGGATGGCTGTTCAGGGGCAAAAATTGTAGAAAAGCTTAAAATGATTTCCTTGGAAGGGATTTTTAAAAAAGAGTTTTTTAATATGAAAATCGGCGGTGAAATTTAAAATGAAAATAGCAAAGTTGAAGGATATATCGGTAAGTCCTAGTGACCCTATAAAGGAACTCATGCAAAAGCTTACCGTGACGGCAGAAAAGATACTCCTTATCTTAGACCAAAGTGGGAAGTTGATCGGTACTATTACTGATGGTGATATAAGGCGTGGAATTATTGATGGGAGAAAATTTACAGATACTGCAGATACTGTGATGCAAACCAGTTTTATTTTTTTGAAAGATTCGGAATCTGACATTGAGGGTAAAGCGAAGAAGCTTATGTCTAAGTATGCGCTGAGCCATCTTCCGATTGTAGATATTGACGGGAAACCGATAGATATTATTTCACTAGTCGACTTGCTTGAAGTTGGCATAAAATCGCAAGATAAACCTCTATTTGAAACGCCTGTTGTAATCATGGCTGGAGGGAAGGGTACTAGGCTTGAACCATTTACCAACATTTTGCCCAAGCCTTTAATTCCGTTACACGACAAGCCTATTATCGAGCATATTATGGATCGCTATTACAAGCAGGGTTTTAATAACTTTTATATGGTTGTCAATTATAAAAAGGAAATTATTAAGGGCTATTTTAGTGAGAATGAGTTGCCGTATAAAATTCAATTTATTGATGAGAGTGAATATTTAGGCAGTGCTGGTGGAATTTCTCTTTTAAAAAATAGGATTAAGGAAACATTTATTATTACCAATTGTGATACGGTTCTTGATGGGAATTGCGGAGATATTCTTAGTTGGCATAAAGGGCGAGGCCATCTTTTTACTATCATTGGATCTCATAGGGAGATGGTTTTACCGTACGGGGTTTTAGAGGTGAAAGATGGGGCTTTTGATATGATAAATGAAAAGCCTAAATATGATTTTTTGATAAACACAGGGACATATATTGTCGAACCTGAAGTATTCGAACTAATACCTGAAAAACAGCCGCTTGCAATGGATGTACTTATAACTAAAGTGAGTAAAATGGAGGGTAATCGTGTTGGAGTATATCCTTATTGGGGGGAGTGGTTTGATATCGGCCAGTGGGACGAATACCGAAAAAGCCTTGAGTCTTTTGAAGGCAAGATGGGATTCTGACATATCCTATCTATAATTTGAGTTGTGTATAAAAACTATCGTGTTCTTTGCGTAATCCCGGCAAGAGGCGGTTCCAAAGGGCTTCCAAGGAAGAACATTAAAAACCTTCTTGGCCGTCCTTTAATTTCTTATTCAATAGAGCATGCCAAGAAATCTTCTTATGTCGACAGGCTTGTAGTATCGACAGATGATGAAGAAATTGCGGGACAGTCTATTAAATATGGAGCGGAAGTTCCGTTTATAAGGCCCATAGAACTTGCCGGAGATGATGTTGGTGCGATAGATGTACTTTTGCATGCAGTTGGCTGGATAGAAAAAGAAGAAAGCGCGGAGTATGACATAATTATTTTGCTACATGCCACCTCGCCGTTGCGAACTCCTGATGATATCGATAAGTGTGTTGAGACTATGATTGAGGGACAGGTTGATAATGTTTTCTCCGTGACAGAATCATCCCGTAACCCTTACTTCAATATGGTTGAATGTGATGGTAAAACAATCAGGCTTGTGAAGGAAGGTAGCTTTACGACAAGGCAGTCGTCCCCAAAGGTGTTTGATATAAACGCGTCTGTTTATGTCTGGTGGACTGAAAAGCTGAAAAATGGGAAATCGATCTTTCTTGATAACAGTTCCATATACGAAATGCCAAAGGAGAGATCTGTTGATATTGATGATGAGATAGACTTCCAACTGGCAGAAATGCTTTTGAATGAGAAACCTTCTAAATGAAAAGATATAAGGTCTGCCTTGTGGTAGATAATCCATTGCGAGATCTTGACAGTATCGTACTTGTCGCAAGGCACCTTGCCGAGAGAGGGTGCGATGCATACCTCGTGCCAATGTATACACAAGGATATGAGATAGCTGACATATGCCCAGATGCTGTGATTCTTAACTATGTTCGGAAAGTTAATATAGATCTTATAAAGGCGTATTCCAGAGCTGGAATTTTTGTTGGTGTACTTGACACAGAGGGGAGGGTGGCTATATCTGACGAGCAGTATGTTGGAACGATAGCCCACGAAGAGGGTGTAAAAAATGTGGGGCTCATATGTTTATGGGGGGAAAGACAACGAGATGCCCTGCTAAAATATAGCTCGTTTACCGAAGATGTGTTGAAGGTGACCGGCACACCGAGAAACGATTTTTTTTCAGATAATTGGAAGGCGGCACTTAAAAAACCGCTTGAAACTGAAAAACCGGTGATATTGATGGTTACAACCTTTCCACTTGCCTTTCCTCTTTTTACAGGTGATGTTAACAAAGAAATAGAAATTCTTATGAAGTCCGGCTTTAAAAGAGACTACCTTGTGTCGAGGGTGAGCGATGAAAAAAAAGTAAGGGAAAAACTGCTAGAATTGATAAAAAACCTTTCGAGAAATGTTCCCGAAGCCCAGATAATAATAAGGCCGCACCCCTTTGAAAATGGAGATGAATACAACGAGAATTTCAGCAGTTTGCCAAACGTGTCTGTGATAAGAGAAGGTGTTGTTGCTGGGTGGGTGAATGCCGCAGATGTTGTCGTGCATATGAATAGTTCGGTTGCGCTTGATTGTGTACTTAACGGCAAAATTCCGATTACTGTTGATTGGGTGTTAAGTGATTCTCTTAGAGAGATGGCAGCTCTCTCCTATAATGTCAGCTATAAAGCAAAGAGTGATGAGGATCTTGCAAATGTCGTACGCTCTGCCATTGCCAAAAAAAGATACGTTCCTGAAAACTTTATTGGCGAAGAACTTATGAATGAGATTGAATCGTTATTTTATCGACTGGATGGTAATGCAGCCATGAGGGTCGCGGATGCGATTATGGAAAAACTTGAAATCTCAAAAAACAAAAGCTCCAAGAGCGCCTGTGGGAAGATGGGGTGGTATGGAAGTAAAAACTCTGACTCTGTCGTAGGCTGGGTTGATGGGATAGGAAGAAAACTTCTCGGAGCTCTGCTTTATGATTCGGTTAGAGCATCGCTTTTGAGGGCTATTCGCGGGTTTGGTAATAGAGAGATGAAACGTATTCCACTCAAAACGGTGCAAGAGGTGATAAGCAATATTAATTCGTGTACCAGTGACGGGACAAAATTCAGCGTTGAACTGTTTGCTAGTAAAGATTCAATGTTTAAAAAAGTGGCTGGAGAATCAGTAATGATTCGTGTGAAAGCGGATGCTGGGTAACAGTACCTTTTGAGATGAAAAAGAAAATACTGAGGAATGTTTCCTTTAGTGGAAGCGCTTCAATTATTAGCGGTCTTGTAGGCTTTCTTCTCTTACCGTTCATAGTGTCGCGGATAGGGCCTGTCGAATACGGTATTTTCCTTATGGTCAACCTTTTTTCGGTTACTGGTTATCTTTATATTCTCGATATGGGGTTCCAAAAGACAGTGGCTAGGTATACAGCAGAGTATCTCGCCAAAAATCAGACTGAAAAGATTCTGCAACTTCTAAATTCGACCCTGCTGATTTTTCTTTCTTTAGGTCTGCTTGTGGCTATTTTGGGGTTCTTCCTCTCCCCAGCAGTAGTCAGGTTACTGCTGGATATTCCTGAGGCTAGTCAGGACAGAGCGATATTTGCGCTAACTCTGGTCTTCTTGAGTTCGCCATACCAGTTTTTCTCGTTAGTTCTTGCAGGTTTTTACGAAGGGCTTCAGAGGTTTGACATAATCAAAACTGTCCATGTGCTTTCTATAATTATTAATGCCGTTCTTGTAGTACTGCTTCTAAACATTGGGTACGGTCTTGTTTCGGTAGTTGCTTCACTCCTAATTTCGCAGGCGTTTGTAATCGTAGCTTACCTCTCAATGGCCAAAAATTCGTTCTCTGGATTTACGCTCGACAGAAAATATATTTCTTTACAGTCAGTCAAGGAGGTATGGGGTGTGGCGAAAATGTTGTTAATTGGGACTACGTCGACAGTTATTTTTTTTGAGACACCAAAGCTTGTTATAAGCATATTTTTAGGGCCGCTGTATATGACCTACTATGAAATTGTTTTGAAGCTTCCAAGGTTTTTGAAAGGGATATTGGGATTTGTGAATGCTGTAGTAATGCCTGTCGCTAGCGAGCTTCAATCTGCAAGAAGGCAAGAGACCATAAGCGAGCTTTTCAGAAGAGGTTTTCTATATCAGAATTATTTTGCGATTCCAATTATTTTATGCGCAATTTATCTAGCAAACGATTTTCTAATTGTCTGGGTGGGCAAGGAGTATGTTCAGTTGGCCCCTCTTTTGCAGTTTGCGCTTTTATGGAACATATACACGCCTGTGATTAATTTTGGGAGTGCTTTATTTTTGGGGATGAATCTAAGGCTCAGGGAAATAACGGTTCTAAACGTAGCTATTACAGCGTTGAGCGTAGTCTTGTCGCTTTCGCTTGTTTCGGAATATGGGATATTTGGAGTGCTGGTTGCTTTCGTTGGCAGCGGGTTTCTAGTTCTTCCATTTTATATTTACTACTTCAGCGAGTTTCGGGTAAAGCCTAAGGTACTTTTTGGAAAATATGTTTCAACTTTTGCCTTTAGTTTTATCCCATTTTTTATTTTGGAAAATCTAGATCTATTTGATATTCAATTGACACTTGGCCTATTTTTTGCGGAGGGATTTCTCTGGTGTCTGGTAAGCTGGGGTCTTTTATACCTGTTTCTCTTCGATTCGGAAGATAGGAGTCTTGTTGCTGGTTTTGTTTTTAAGTCTTGAGTTTCCAATTTAAGGTCACCTGCTAAGATAGTTTTTTGAAAAAAAAATAGCAAGGAGGAAATTGGCCTAAAGTTAGTTGAAATTAAGGTATGACCTCACCTGCTAAGATATGTTTGAGAAAGAACAAAAAATAGCAAGGAGGTCAATATGGATAGAGTGAACGGGAAGAAGAGTGAGGGCAATAGTAGAATTGAAAGCGATGTGGACAGCCGTGCCGCGCTTATCCAGATGCTGATTCTGATAGCACTGGAAGCAGTAAGTGAGAAATTATAGTTGGAGTTGTTCCGTTTTGATGGCAGTCGGCATGGTCGTTGTGGCTGTCCGTTGTGCCGCTGGGGGGCAATCCAAGGTCGGCATGCCTTTGAGGCCGGAAGGTGTCGGTAAAAGTCCATCGTGTTCGTAATGGCGTTGATGGGAGCGAAGTGCCGTTAGGTGATTACAAGGCGTTGCGAGATACTGGAATTATTGAGGATTCAATATTTGGAATGGTTTTAAATGGTCTCAGCCAAAGGAAATATGTGAAGGTGGCGACAGTTGTTAAAGAGACCTTCGGTATAAAGCACAGTAGCGTATCAAGGCGGTTTATCTGTTCGTCCGCTGGAAATCTTATGAAGCTAAAGGATACCATGAAACGTATCCTGAATATCGGTAAAGCTGTAAAGGTAGCAGACGGTCATGCCGAAAATTTCAACTAAGAAAGGGCTTGATTCCATGCGAGTATTGCTTGTAGTTTATGACAACGGTTCTCATATCCATCAGTTCCCACAAGGGTTGGCCCATATTGCCAAGATTCTTATGCTGGAGGGATATGAGGTCGAAATATACAGTCAAGATGTACACCATTATGCTGATGAGCACTTAAAACAGAAGCTGGATGAGGAAAAGTACGACGTAGTAGGTCTGAGCCTCATAGCAGGGTATTACCAATACAGGAAACTTTTAAAACTTTCTGATGTAATTAATAAGTCGAAGAACCGTCCGCTATATATTATTGGCGGTCACGGACCAAGCCCTGACCCTGAGTATTTCTTGAAAAAAACCGGTGCCGATATGATTGTTATGGGAGAGGGCGAGGAAACTGCAAAGGAACTCTTTCATGCCATAGACAACAAAGAACCCTTAAGCGGCATCTTGGGAATAGCGTACAAAGATGGCGATGAGGTAATTATAAATAAAGAAAGACCGCTTATTCAAGACATTGACAGCCTCCCGTTACCAGCATACGAACTATTTGATATAAGCCATTACAGGATTTTGCCCGCTATTATGCCGGGATCAGAGCCTACCGATTTCGTAATGCCGGTGCTTTCAGGCAGGGGTTGTACATTTAAGTGCAATTTTTGCTACAGGATGGATAAAGGTTTTCGACCTCATTCGGCAGAGAGAATAATAGAGAATATTTCGCTTCTACAAAACGACTACGGGATAAACTATATTAGCTTCGCCGATGAATTGTTGATGTCATCGGTTAGGAGAACGGAGGAGCTTTGCCATGCATTCATGAAGTCTGGCCTTAGGTTCAAATGGGCTTGCAATGGCAGGCTGAATTATGCCAAGCTAGACCTTCTTAAACTAATGAAAAAAGCAGGATGTCTCTTCATAAACTATGGTATCGAGGCTATGGACAACCAGATACTTAAAAATATGGATAAGGCTCTTACGACGGACCAAGTTACAAAAGGGGTAGAGGCGACCTTACAGGCTGGTATTAGTCCTGGGTTAAATATCCTTTTTGGGAATATAGGTGAGAATAGGGAAACGCTTAGAAAAGGCGTGGACTTTTTACTGAAGTATGACGATGGGGTGCAGATGCGAACCATAAGACCTGTTACACCATATCCAGGTTCGCCTCTTTATTATCACGCAATTGAAAAGGGGTTCCTTAAAGATTGTGAAGATTTTTATGAAAATAAACATACTAATTCAGATTTAATGGCAGTTAACTTTACCGAGCTGAGCGATGAAGAGTTTTATCAGGCGTTGTATGAAGCGAATATGATGCTCTTGGATAATTATATAGCTAGGCGACAGAAGCGAAATTCTGCGACCCTAAAAAAACTATATATCGAAAGAGATTCCAGCTTTCGTGGATTTCGCTAGATGACTGGGCCAGAAAAGTGGAAATATAAGAATCTTGTTTTTGATTTTGATGGGGTGATTGTCGAAACAAATGAGATTAGATTCGAAGGGTTCCGCAAGCTCTTTACTGAGTATCCCTCAGCTAAAGTTCAAGAACTGGTTTCCTATGCAAGGGCCAATGGTGGTATTTCCAGATATGCAAAGATTAGGTATTTTTTTGAAAAAGTTCTTGGCACAGATATTTCGGAGGTTAGTGTGAACAAGCTAGCTCTACAATATTCAGAGATAGTGAAAGGTCAAGTTGTTAGTGCTGAGGCTGTGAGCGGCTCTCTTGAATTTTTTGAAACAAATTATGGTAAATATAATTTCGCCATTATTTCAGGATCTGACGAGAAAGAGTTGCGCGAGGTTTGCAAGAAGAGAAAGATTGACCAGTTTTTTTTGGAGATTCTTGGCTCCCCCACTAATAAGGCTAATAATTTTGAAAAATTATTTAAAAGCACCGGTTGGGAGAAAAATGAAACACTTTTTATTGGTGATTCCGTTAATGATTATGAGGCGGCAAGAGTTTTTGGTGTTTACTTCGTTGGGAGAAAAAGTGGGCTGGAGAGCTGGAGGGCTTTTAAAGTCCCTGTAATCAATGATATAATGGAGCTTCAGAGGCTGTTGGCTGTTAAGCTGTAATTGGCAAAAACCAACAGCTTTAAAAATTTTTACATATAATAACCAGAAGGTGAGGGTAGTTATGAAAAGGGCAGTGATTGTTACGGCTCAGAATTTCCAGGATGAAGAGTTTACTTATCCATACTACAGGCTTCTTGAGGAAGGGTACAGCGTTGATGTTGCGACACCTGATCTTATTGAGGTTTTTGGTAAGTATGGTGTTCCAGCTAGAGCAAATAAAAATACGATGGATCTTAAAGAGTCCGACTACGATCTTGTCATCATTCCGGGAGGGTTTGAAGCTCCAGACAGGGTGAGAATAAGAAAAGAGGTATTGAAGTTTGTTAAAGATATGCACGATGCCGGCAAGGTAGTGGCCGCGATATGTCATGGCCCGTGGGTATGTATTTCAGCAGGGATAATGAAAGGCAAGAAGGCTACAGGTTTTATGGCAATTGCTGATGATCTGCGTAATGCCGGAGCTGATTATCAGGAAGCGGATGTTGTAATCGACGGCAACCTTATAACATCACCTCACTACAAGAATAATGGCGATTTTATGAAGGCTACGATTAAATTAACAAATAAAAGTAGCCTGTAATGACTGATATATAAAATTATGATACGACGTATACCAAATGACTCTGGGGAGAGTTATCGTCCTATTGATGAGTTAGAAAAAGGCGAGGTTTATGACTATAGTGATGTTATAGTTAAAAAGCCTTGGGGTTATGAATACCTTGTGTTCGAGAATAAGCATGTGGCTATCTGGCTATTGCATATTGCTCGCTTGCGTAAGACCTCAATGCATTGCCATCCAAATAAGAAGACAGGTTTAATTCTACTCCATGGTGAAGCAACCTTCAGTCATGGAGACGGAGATATTAAGCTGAGTGCTACGGATGGAGTAGTTATAGAGGAAGGCGCTTTTCATTCAACCGAAGCTTCAAGCTCGCATCCCATTTCTCCATTTTCGGAAAATGGTATATGGGTAATGGAAATTGAATCTCCTCCTTTAAAGACAGACCTTGTTCGCAAGCAGGATGAATATGGCAGAGCAGGTAAGTCCTACGAGGGTACTGATAATATGGTTTTCGAACCGCAGGAAATTCTAAAATTTGCTGATGTCAAACATGGTGAAGTGATGCAAAAAAGACTTCAGGATTCGCTGTTTACCGTAAGGAGAGGTGGTTTTGATATCGATGTTAATCCGCCTTCACCGGACGCGCTTGTGTCGATTATTGGCATGGATGATGATGAAGCTTCCGATAATCCGAGCCTTGCTATAGGAGATCTTGTTCCTTTTACGGAGTTTTGCGAAAAAACAAAAGATGAAGACTTGTCTAAGTATTTAATTCTTACAATTGAAAGGTCAAAAGCATTGGTAAAAGTATCTGATTATATCTTTTCCTACATTGCCAGTTTGGGCGTTAAGGATGTATTTGCGGTTTCAGGTGGCGGTGCGATGCATTTAGTCGATTCGCTTGGGAGTAACAAGGATCTTAACTATGTGGCCGTTCACCATGAACAGGCAGGTGCGATGGCGGCCGAAGGGAATTCGCGTATTACCGGCAAGCCGGGGGTGGCGTTAGTAACGTCTGGACCAGGTGGAACTAACGCTATCACCGGCGTATGCGGAGCGTGGATCGATTCAATTCCAACCATATACATCTCAGGGCAGGTTACCTCTGATACTCTGATAAAGGATACAGGGCTTAGACAGTTCGGGATACAGGAATCCAATATCGTGGAACTTGTAACCCCAATCACAAAGTATGCAGTAACCGTTGAAGATTCAAAAAGAATAAGGTATGAAGTTGAAAAGGCTGTCTATATTGCTACCCATGGGAGGCCGGGTCCCGTGTGGCTGGATATTCCTCTAAACGTTCAGAGTGCCATAGTTAATGTAGAAGAGCTAGAATCGTTTAGCCCGGAGGAAGAAAAGCCGGATGCCAAAACTCTTAAAAGAGAGGTTGCTAAGTGTATTGAACTTCTAAAGAAAGCAAAAAGGCCGGTAATAATAAGCGGATATGGGATAAGGCTTGCAGGGGCTGAAAAAGATTATGTTGAGCTTGTCGAGCGGTTGGAGGTGCCAATAATATCTTCGTGGACGTCGAGCGATCTCTTGCCGACAGACCATGAAAATTATGTTGGACGTGGCGGCATTATTGGAGATAGAGCAGGGAACTTTACTGTTCAAAATTCCGATCTTCTTTTGATAATCGGGTCACGCATGTCCATTCCACAAGTCGGGTATAACTACAAGATATTTGCAAGGGGTGCCAGAAAAATCATGGTCGATATTGCAGATGAAGAGCTTAATAAGCCATCCATTTCGCTTGACCTCTCGATAAAACGCGATGCAAAAGAGTTTATAGACGAGCTTAATAAACAGTTGAAAGAGGAGAATGTTTCACTGGATATAGGTGAATGGAGAAGTAAGACAGCTGAATGGAAAAGGAAGTATCCGGTTGTTCTCCCAGAATACAAGGAGAACAAGAATTACATAAATTCATATCACTTTATTGATGTTCTTTCAGAGAAGCTGGATAGCAGTGCGGTTGTTGTTACTGATATGGGTACCAGCTTTACATGTACGATGCAAACTTTTCGGACAAAGGCGGGACAAAGGCTGTTCACCTCGTCAGGTCATGCATCAATGGGCTTCGGGTTGCCCGGGGCGATAGGGGCGTGCTATGGACGGGGTAAACGGAAAACCATTTGTATCGCTGGTGATGGCGCATTGCAGATGAACATCCAAGAGCTGGAGACGGTGGCTCATAACAAACTTCCAATAATTCTGTTTGTATTGAACAATCGTGGGTACTTGACCATAAAACTGATGCAACAAAATCACTTTGGTAAATATATTGGTACCGATCCAAGTAGCGGAGTGACTTGTCCTGATATCATTAAACTTGCCAAAGCACATGGAATTGATGGTGAAAAAGTTTCCAATCAAAAAGAGCTGGATGAGAGGATAGACGATATTCTTGCCAAGCAGGGTCCTTATATCTGTGAAATTGTTATGTCGGAAGATCAGGCTCTTATACCGAGGGTTTCATCGTTGAAGAAAGCCGATGGTTCCATAGTCTCCAAACCACTTGAAGATATGTTCCCGTTTCTGGATAGGGATGAATTTAACAACAACATGGATGTTGATACAGTAGAAGTCCTCAGGTGAAAATATTTAACCGGATTGAAATTCGATGGCGACTGTTAATCTTTTAGACCTTGCATTGGTAAGCAACCCAGATACAGATAATGTTGCGGTTGCTCTTAAAGATATAGCTAAGGGAATCATTGTACCGCTTGCAAACGGTGACAGCTTGAAAGTTAGAGAGAATATTTTAAAGTCGCACAGGTTTGCAACCCGGAAAATCGGAAAAGGTGACTATCTGATGCAATACGGCCAACCCTTTGGACGTTCGATGGGGATTGAAGCTGGAGAGGCGGTATCGCCGAAAAATGTGGAAAATGTTTTGCCTAAAATAGATACCAACAGTCATGTTGATCCAGAAAAAACTTTGTATGATTCCGAGCTAACAGAAAAGAAATTTCTTGGGTATAAAAGAGCCACAGGGAAGGTTGGCACCAGAAACTACTATCTTGTTGTACCCACATCGATGTGCGTTAGTGAGACGGCGCTTCAGGTATCTCAATTACTGGATAGTACTTCGGAATACTGTAATATAGACGGAATCGTTGCGATTCCAAATACTGAAGGATGCGGGTGCGCATCTACAGGACAGATAGAACGTTTCTTGAGAGTCCTCAAAGGTTACATTACCCATCCCAATGTGGGGGGGTGCCTAATAATAGATTTGGGTTGCGAGCAAACTAACTATCAAGTCGTGAGGGAATATCTCGATAACGGGGTAAACGGCATTCCGGTTGACTGGTTGACTGTTCAGGAATCTGGTGGCACCCGGATGACTATTGAAGAAGGCAAAAAGTTAATAGAGGGAGTGCTTTCGGAAGTTAATAAAATTGAAAGAACCCCTGTTTCGATATCCAACCTTGTTTTGGGGACAGAATGCGGGGCCTCAGATTCATTTTCTGGCATTACTGCGAACCCGTTAATAGGCAGGGTGGCGGATATGATTGTGCGAGGCAAGGGAAAGGCGATTCTATCTGAAATTCCAGAAATGATTGGAACGCTTGGTGCGTTCTTGCCAAGATTCAGGAGTATGGAAGTTCTGGATAAGTTCAAAAATGTCCAAAAATGGTACGAAGAGTTGGCGCAAAAGCTTGGGCTTACACTTGAAGATAATCTTGTAGATAAAAATATTGAAGGTGGTTTGATAAATAATGTTTTGAAAAGTTTGGGGGCGGTTATCAAAGGAGGCTCTACAGCCATTGAAGATGTGGTGGAGTATGGGGAATCTCTTACAAAGGATGGCCTGACTATTATGCAGGGCCCGGGTGGAGACCCAGAGTCGGTTACCGGAATGGTTGCAAGCGGCGCAAATATAGTTTGCTTTTCCACAGGTTTTGGCGCGACTTCCGGGAATGCTATATGTCCGGTGATAAAAATTTCCTCGAATGACGAAGTTTTTGATAAACTTCCTGAAGATATTGACTTTAACGCTGGTGCGATTGTTAGTGAAAAGGCTGATGTTGGTCATCTGTCCGATGAACTGTTGCAAAAGGTCATAGATGTAGCATCTGGAGAAAAAACATGGTCAGAGAAGTGGAAGCAACGACAATTTCAGGTATGGACAGCAGGGAAATTGCCTCTATAACATTTTCCATGATAAGGTATCTCTTGGAGTGATTAATGGATCAACGTAAAGATAAAAATGGCAGGTCAAACCTTGAAACGAATATCCCTGATGAAATAAGTACCGACAAGCGTGGTGGGCATAAGGTAAGGACTGGAAGAAAAATTGTGGATCGCCACAAGCTTGATCAGGTTCAGGTGAGCGAATCTGGTGAAAAGCATCCCAACACATTTACCGGACATACCTACAAGAACAAAGGTGAAAAATTCAGGCTGGATGGGCATAAGCTTCTTTATCACCTTGACATAGTGAATGCCTGGAAAAAAGGGGAGCGGGTTGCCCCTATCTCAATAGATATGGGGTTAACAAAGTTCTGCAACACCGCCTGTATCTACTGCATCGGTGTTACGCAGGGAGGCTTTAGCCGTGGTTCAATGATTGAGCGTGATGCCCTTATGCGATTTATAGAAGACTGTGGGCGATTGGGTGTGAAGTCTGTTGCCTTCATAGGTGATGGTGAGCCGACGATGAACCCAGCAATGTACGACGCTATTGTACTTGGTAAGAAAAACGGGATAGATATAGGTATCGGTACCAACGGTATCGAACTGGACATGAGTAGGGCGCACGACATTCTGAGAGATGCTACATACATCAGAATTAATTTAAGTGCTGGAACGCCGAAAGGGTTTAAAAAAATTCATCAATCTCCTGTAGAGAAATTTGATACTCTCTGCGAAAAGATGGCTAGCCTTGTAAAGATTAAAAAAGAGAATGACTATCCATGTACTATCGGCATCCAAATGGTTTTGATTCCAGAAAATTTTGGTGAAGTGATAAGCCTCACTGAGTTGGGCGCGAAGCTTGGGGTTGACTATCTCCAAATCAAGCAATGCTCCGATACTGAATATAAGGAACTGGGGGTGAACCCCGCAGATTATGAAAGAGCAAGAGACATTCTTAAAAAAGCAGAGACGTACAACACCGATGAATTTTTCGTGAAGGTTAAGTGGAATAAAATAGATATTCTCAGCGATACTGAAAACTATAAAGGTGGTTTCAGGAAATATGATATTTGCTATGGAACCCCGCTACTTGGGCAAATAAGCGGAAATGGAAAGGTTTACCCTTGTGGTCCATTCTTCGAAAAACAAAGGTTCCTTATGGGGGATGTAAACAAGGAGTCATACTACGATATTGTTAAAAGCGACAAGTATTGGGAAGTTCAGCAGGATATTATAGATAACGTGGACGTTCATTATGACTGTACTGTCGGTTGCCGGCAGGATTATATCAACAAGTTTCTCTGGGATGTTAAAAACCCACCGGATCACACCAACTTTATCTGAATGCTATAATTTATGGAAAATTCAAAGCTTGATATATCTATAATCATGCCTGCCTTGAACGAACAGGCGAATATAATTGATGCAATTGATGACACGAACAAAGCGTTTGATGAATACTCCATTAACGGTGAAATCATCGTTATGAATGATGGGAGTACGGATGATACTAGGCGGCTGGTGGAAGAGGAAATGAAAAGCAATAGCAGAGTTCGTCTGGTAAACCATGAAAAACCTTACGGTCTGGGAGGGTCATTCTGGGATGGCGTGGATCATGCTAATGGCGGCGTGATTTTGTGCATACCCGGCGATAATGAAAATGACGTTCCAGAGATTTTACGGTACTTTAAATTACTTGACCATGTTGATATGGTTATTCCGTTCGTTTATAACAAAGAGGTGCGGTCTCTCTTTAGAAATGGCCTCTCATTCCTGTATCGCTTTATAATAAATTCTACTTTTGGGGTTTATTTAAATTATACCAACGGTACCGTGTTGTACAGAAAATCGGTCTTGGAAAAATTGGAGTATCGAAGTTCGAGTTTCTTTTTTCAAACCGATATACTTATTCGGCTATTAAAGCGCAACTATCTTTTTGCAGAGGTTCCGTATCGTCTGGATGTTAGAAACGTTGGTGAATCAAAGGCGGTGTCATTTCCTTCCTTGTTGCAGGTTGTTAGAGGCTACTTAAGACTTGTGAAAGATATTTATGGAAAATCAAAGTCGAAAGCTAAAATATTTCCAGATGATACTATGTCTGCTAAAAGGCATAACTCAGATTAATCGGTTTCTGGTTATATGAAAATCTTTTTATGGGGGAATGCCCTTCTGATTCTCAGTTTTCTTATACATCTTGTAATTTGGAAAATACGAGTTCCGCAACGACAGACAAAAACTCTTTTTACCCTGTTTGGTATGTTACTGTTTCTGGAAATCCCTCTTATTGATATTGTTTCCGACCACTTCCCCGCTCTTGCAGAATATAGGCTAGATAATCTTATGGAATACGCGCACGTTTCCCTCTATTACCTTTGCCTGTCATTAATGTACATAGTTTTTTATGGAGCTCTTGAGGTTGATAGTCCTTCGCTGGTGATGGTCTTAAGAGTTGCAAAGGAGGGGGTGCAAGGTTTGCCTATAAGCGAGTTCTACGAATCGATGAACGATGATCTTCTGGTAAAGCCTCGTGTCGAAAATCTTGTTCGGGATAAGCAGGCTATTTTTGAAAACGGCAAGTATAAAATAAGTGAAAAGGGACGCTCATTCATATCGATTTTTATTTTTTACAGGAAACTACTCAATGCAGGGAAGGGCGGATAGTTGGAACAGATGTCAACTAACTTAACTCAGCTACTGATCCCTATCTTTGCAATGGTTGTGAATGTTCTTGTGCATATTCTTGGATATAGGTACCTGTTGAGGGGTGCGTTGTTGAAATCGTTACTAGTAGGTTTTGCTTCGGGGTTTCTGATGATAACCTTCTGCGAATCATACCTCTTCTTGCACGGTGATGCAGGTCTTTGGGAAACTTTTCCATTGCTTTTAGTAAATCAGGCGATTTACTTTTCACTTTGGTACTGTTACTTTAACTTTGTAAATATGGGAGAGACTGCCCGCAGAGTTAGACTTATGAGAGAGCTGATTGAACAGACCGAGGGGTTGACGTATGATGAACTTCTCCAAAAGTATAATGCACAAGAAATGGTTAAGCGAAGGATTGGGAGACTTTTGAGTAAATCTCAGATTATCGAAAAGGATGGCAGGTTTTATTCCGGTAAGCCGACCGTTCTTTTTATAGCGAAGGTTGTTATATTCATGAAGCTATTTGTTTTAGGCAAAAAGAGCGAGTACGAGTAACAGCTTATCCGTTTTTGTGAGCAATAATCACGTCCAAAAGGCAGTGAAGTATTGCTTGATGAAGAATTTCAACCGGGCCGTAACTGCTAGAGCCAACATAGAAGTTGATTTTTCCCATTTTTGAGAGTGGGTTTTCGGAGTTAAACCCGGAAAGGGTTATGAGGTTGCATCCTTTTGAAATTGCGACTTTCGCGCCACGAATAATATTCTCTGATTTTCCGGAACTGCTTATCGCTATCAGAAGGTCTCTGTTATCTGCAAATACCTCTAGAGGTTTTTCAAACAGGCATTCAAATCCGTAGTCGTTTCCAATGCAAGTTAATAACGAGGAGTCGTTAAAAGCTGTTGCTTTTATCCCGCCGTTTTTCCAAAAATCTGTAGCCATATGGCTGGAAAAAGCGGCACTCGCGCCGTTTCCTATAAATATCACCTTCCCGTTTGAATCGGCCGTTGACAGTATTATCTCCGCGGCTTTTTCTATTCCGCAAAAAACCTCAATTTTCTCGCTGTCCTTGCCAGTTGCGTTGATAGCGTTCATCAAGGTTTTTAACTCTTCAAAATATTTTTCTGCACTTTTTCGCATTTTCAACCTTACTTCAATATGGAATGTATGAACTCAAGGAGTTCGTATTTTTCAACCGAACTTTTGTTGCCGACAATTTGAACGGCCAAAGCTCCGACAGCGTTGCCGATGAAGGATGCAACTTCCATAGGCACCCCTGTCGTTACACATGGAGCGGTATATGCAAAAAATGCGTCACCAGCTCCAACAGTATCAACTACTTTCGAGGAAAAAATTGGGGTTCTGCAAGCATCCCGATTATCATTTAGCGCTATAGATCCTTTTTTTCCAAGTGTGACGATCAGATTTTTTGCGTCCAGATTTTCTAAAAGTTTTTTGGCAACAGTTTCTATTTCTGTTGTTTTTTCCTGAGTGGCAAGCCTGACCTCCGGTTCATCAAGGCATAGAAAAGTAGCAGAATTGTATTTCGTGATTAGGTTGAAGCCTCTATTGGCTCCGTTTGTCTGAGTGTTGACTGCTAGCGTTTTACTGATTTTTTCAAGTGTATTGATTATCTTTTTTGAAATCAGGCCATGCCCAAAGTCCGAGACGAGTAGTAAATCGAAATCAGGAACAGCGGATTCAAGATATTCGATTATTATATCCTCATCGCTTTCGCATATATTGTCTCCATTGAGGTAGTTTATTTCAAATAGCTTTTGATTGAGATATTGATTTATGTACCTTTTTTTCACTATGGTTGGTCCGTCATTCCGATAGAAAAAATGTGGCGAAACGTTTGGTTTTAAATTGTTCCGAATAAACTCTTCCTGTGAGTTCTTCTTGCCTAGAAGAGAAACCAATTGCACACTATCGCATAAGCTTGCGATATGGTTGGCTACCGCAAAGGCTCCGCCATTAAACACTTCGTGGTCTAAAGCCTTGTTTACCACAAGATGTGCTTTGGCTGATTTACCCATCGATTCGCAGTAGTGATATTCGTCAAGAATGCCGTCTCCTATTAGCAGGACTTTCAGATCGCTAAGATTATTAAGGGTCTCTGAAATATTTTGGAAAGAATATTTGTTTTTAAAGTTTTCCAGATAATTTCTGGTTTCATCAGGGTAAATATTCATGAAGCTATTAACAAAAGTAGAGGAGCTGAATGAAAAGCCTTCTGTTTCATGAATTTTTGCTTTGCTTTGATTGAGTTCTTTTTCTATATTACCTATCTTTTCGTCAATTTTCTGTTCGCGTTCTTTGTGTGTTTTGCCTTTTGCAAAAACATCAGGGTTAAGAGCCTTAACGCATTCGAAAGGTGTTTCATCATTAACGATGCTTACAAAGTCGACCTGCTGTAATGATGCAAGGTTTTCGGCGCGCAAGGCATCGGGAAAAACTGGCCTCCCAGGCCCTCTACGTACATCTACATCTCTTATGACAGTGGCGACAAGGATGTCTCCCTCACTTCTTGCTGAATTCAAATGCTTGATGTGTCCAGGGTGGATGAGGTCGAAGACTCCATGAGTTTGAACAACTGTTTTTCCCTCTTTCTGTAGAGTTCTTATTTTCTCAGTAAGGTTGCTAAAAGGGATGATTTTGCTTTTGATACTTTCTTCCATTCTGCTAACGTTATCTTAGATATTTGTTGATGAGTTCTGTAGATGAAAAAACGATTTCGTGTGTAACCTTCATTTCAGCCCCGATATCATCTAGGATATCAAACTCTTTTTGTATTTTACCTGTTTTGTCTTTTAGCTTTTCAAATTCCTGCCCTTTAACGTAGTAGTCCGGTTTTAAGAGGCGAAGAGTTTCTTCAGCTGTTGGCCATTTGTTTATTGAAACATAGTCGACGCATTCCAAAGCTGCAATGGATTCGGCCCTTAGATTTTGATTGTATGCTGGTCTGCCGGGGCCTTTGTCGACATATTCATCGGGGGTAAGAGTTACTACTAGAACATCTCCCATAAGTTTTGCCGCCTGAAAGTGTTTGATGTGGCCCGGGTGCATAAGGTCAAAGCATCCGTGGCAATGGACTACTTTTTTGCCAGCGCCCTTAAGGCTTCTAATTTCTTGAGACAGTTCTTCTATTTCTTTAATTTTCATCTACAAAATATGATGTAGTTTCTTTACTTATCGTAGAGCTACCCAGTCCCTGAAAGTTATTGAACAAACAAGGGCTTGTAGCACGAATTGCATAAGAATACCGCTTAATTTTAGTGGTTTGTATGGTAGACTCATCGGGTTATTCTATTCTAACACAGCTACTTTTAAACGTTTATTTTATGTGAAATGAAAAAAATTATACTAGGTACCGCAATAGGCACTCTGTTTCTCTATTTTTCACTGCGCGGTCTGGATATGAAAGGACTGAGTGACGGGTTATCCAGAGTTAAAATTGTTTATTTCATACCTATTGCGGTGATTTTCTTCATTATCCCATATTTAAGATCTCTCAGGTGGGGTATTATAATTTCCCCCATCAAAAAGATAAGCCAGAAAGAACTTTTCCCAATAGCATGTATAGGATTCATGGCAATTATTCTTGTTCCGATGAGGTTTGGCGAACTTATCAGGCCGTATCTATTAAAAGAAAAACTGAAGATACCGTTTAGTTCCGGTCTTGCTACAATATTTGTTGAAAGGATACTTGATGTCTTAATAATCCTTTTTATATTTATAGGAGTAATTATATTTTCGCCTTTGCCGGACTGGTTTGTTAAGTCTGGTTATACCCTCGCAGGCGGCTTTGTTGTGATGATGCTCTGCTTAACGGTTTTTTATTTAAAAACGGATGATTCTATAAGGTTCTTACAGCCGATAATCAGGTCTTTCCCCCATGGATTAAAAGAAGCTATCAACGGGTTTATTTACAATCTTGCCGAAGGGGTCAAAGTTGTCGGCAATCCTAGAAGACTTTTAGCGGCGCTTGTTTTATCTATTTTAATATGGGGACTTAATGGAGCAGCACTTTATATTTTATTTTTCTCGCATTCGTTTGGCTTGCCGATTGTTGTTGCGTTTATAGTGCTGGTAGCTCTTATTGCTGGCATTAGCATGCCAACAGCGCCGGGCATGCTGGGTAACTTTCAATATCCTATAATTGCAACTTTATCACTATTTGGAGTTCCTAAAGACGACGCATTTATTTTTTCCATGCTTTACTACATTATCGGTTTGGGTATCGCTGTGCTACTTGGAATGCTATTTCTACCCTCAATGAATATTTCCTTCAAAGATGCTTTTAAAAGTATGAAGAACTCCATGAACAATACAATGAGAGACGATGCTACCACATAGCCTATATTTTTCTAAAGTCAAATAATGAAACTATCATGTTTGAGTAGCCTAAAAAACGAAAACAGACCGTTACTATTCATAGCAGGGCTTTCTCTTATATGCTGGGTTAGGATCTTGGGGATGGAAGGGTACTGGGCTGATGATATGGCCTGGGTTTGGCACCATTTCTACTCCTCAAGTTACGAAGAACTAACGCAACCGTTTCGGTGGTTGCGCCATTTGCTTTCCGGCTTGATGTTATCCGCTTACCTAAGCCTTATGGATATTTTTGGTCTGCATGTGTTTAAGATTTGGTGCATTATGAGGCTTTTGATTTTTACTGCAAATGGGATTCTTGTTTATATAATCGCAAGATACCTTTTTAGGCCGGAATCTATCTTGCCACTTGCCATCTCTTTTGCATATATCGTATCGCCTTTGGTTAACGATCTTTCTCTGGTTACATTTAACTATCATGTTTTTGTTTTTTTCTGCCTCCTTTCATATTGGTTTTCAATAAAGTCTGTTACTGCTGAAAGTTCGAACGGTTTATTTCTAGCTTTGGCGATGGTTTCTATAGTAATTCCTATGGTTAGTCTTGAGAGTACGATCATTCTTGATGGCGTTCGGCCTATAATCTTTATGGTCATTTTCATGAAAAATAATGGTTATCGCTTTGGAAAGGCGCTGAAAAAAAGTTTGATCAGCTGGGTACCATTTCTTCTAATTGGTACGGCAGTAGTGGTGGATACGATTCTCAGGCCACAGTATGGTCCTTATGCTGGTCTTTACTCTTCATGGTCGCTAGATGTCGTATTGTTGAAGACTATATTTATCCGTTACATAAGATCGTTTGAATATGCCTTGTACGGCATTTACGAGTTAACAGTTCGGTTTGCTCTGCTTGAAAGACTGAGTTTTGTTAATATCGTTTTTGCGCTTGGGGCGGCTTATTTTTCTTATCGCTACTTGTTTCATAAAAGCATGGAAGGTGAGGATGCAGAAAGACCTTTAAACCTGAAGGAAGCGAAATGGGCAATGGCATTTGGTTTTTTGACTCTCTTTCTTGGAATTTTTATTTATGCCGTAGCAAGAGAGCACCTTATGTATGGTGTAAATAGCCGACATGCTATTTTAGCAAGTATCGGAGCGTCAATCTTTTTGCCATCGATGATATTTTATTTTGCTCTTAAGATAAGGTTGAAGCTGAAGCAGACAAAACTTTTATTTGCTGTCCTGATTTTTTTGGGCACTCTTCAATGCAATTTTTCTATTTTATCCCACGACAAAATGTGGGAATATCAGCAATCTATCTGGTGGCAGCTTGCGTGGCGTGCGCCAGATATCCAAGAGAATACATTGATGGTGATTGATATGCCATGGGAGGAATCGCCGACAGGGTCAAGCTACGATTTGCCAGCTTTCATTAACTTTGCATATGCCGACTCTAAGGACAATCTTAAAAGCCATTTTGCGATGTCTACGCTTAACGCATTTAGGAAGCAGAATGGCTTCGGATACTATGAAAACCATAAAAAGGAACTGCATGAGATAACAATATATTCTGGGAAAATTAGTTATTACCCGCAAAACCTCCTTGTTGCCCAGCTTAATCCAGACGGATTACTTTTGTTTGACGATGAGATAAGAGGTCGCCCGTGGGATTTTAAAAAGGAAGTAAGTTTTTTAATAAGTAGGGCTACGAAAGACCGGATAGTCTATACGGCGGATAACCAAAAATTTCCATACCGGTGGGTTCTTGGTTCTGAGCCTGAGCATGATTGGCGTTATTTTTTTCAAAAGGCTACTGCTTTGAATGAGGTGAAAAATTTTACAGGGGTTATCGAGCTTTATAAGCGTGCAGGTGGTTCTGGCGTTGATATGAAGGGAACCCGCCCCCAATATCTAGATCCATTCATATTGGCTTTTTACCTTACCGGAGAGTTAGAGACCGCTAATGAGCTTTTGAAGATGTGGGCTGAATCTCGCAGAGAAAAAGTGTCTGGAGGGCATCTACTACTGGAGAAGGTTAAGCGTTTGCAGAAAAACTCCTCGCCTGCGGAGGAAATGTGGAAAGAAATGAAGAGGATATGGCCTACAGGCACTCGGCAAAATCGATTTTAATAGATTCTTTGCAATCTGTTGAAAAGTTGATGCCTGATCGTTGGTGTTCTTTGGTTATGTAGGTTATATTTAGTTAGTTTTGTTTTTGAATACGATGGAGAATTTGATGCAGGGTAATCGCTTTCCGACTGTAATTGCAGAAATCGGTTGCAATCATAAGGGTGAGATGAAAATTGCCCGTGAAATGATCAAAATTGCTGCACAATTTTGTAAAGCGGATTTCGTTAAATTCCAGAAGCGGAACCCGAAAGAGCTTTTAACAGAGGTCGAATATAATGCACCGCATCCCAACGAGTATCACTCCTATGGTGATAGCTATGGCGAACATCGAGAATTTCTGGAATTTTCTATTGACCAGCATAAACAACTGAAGGATTGGTGTGAAGAATGGAAGATTGGCTATTCCGCTTCGGTATGGGACATTACCTCCGCCACTGAAATGATTTCTCTTGAGCCAGAGCATGTCAAGGTTCCATCCGCTACAAACCTGAACTTCAAACTTCTTGGTCTGCTTTGCGATAGTTATGGCGGTGATATCCATATTTCATTTGGGATGACGAGCAGAAAGGAAGAGGAAGATATAGTAGGTTTTTTAAAAAAGAGAGGACGGAATAAAGATCTCGTTATCTACAGCTGTACATCCGGGTACCCTGTGGCGTTTGAGGATATTTGTCTTCTTGAGATAAGCAGGATAAGAGAAACTTTTGGCAATGATGTTAAGGCGATAGGGTTTTCCGGCCATCATCTTGGTATTGCGGCCGATGTAGGAGCGATTACCCTTGGAGCCGAAGTTGTTGAGCGGCACTTTACCTTAGACAGGACATGGAAGGGGACTGATCATTCTGCAAGCCTTGAACCTGATGGCATGAGGAGACTTGCAAGGGATGTTAGAAATGTTAAAAAGGCTCTTACCTGTAAAAGTGAGGAAATACTTCCTGTCGAAAAAGTTCAAAGAGAAAAGCTGAAACGGAGCCGCGAGGAAAACTAGATGACTGTAAAGGTTATTTCGATTATTCCTGCAAGAGGAGGATCAAAAGGAATCGCCAAAAAAAATACCTACAACCTGCGTGGCATTCCTCTTATCGCCTATACGATAAAGGCTTCTCTCGAATCAGGCTGTATAGATAGAACAATAGTTTCGACAGACGATGAAAAAATAGCTGAATTGTCGAGACGATACGGGGCTGAAGTTATAATGCGGCCCTCGGAACTTGCGCAGGATGAATCGCCTACCGAGCCTGTGATAAGCCATATACTGGATGTTTTAGAAGAAGAGTCGTGCCTGCCGGAGACCATTTTTTTGCTTCAGCCGACATCTCCTTTGAGGGATAGCAACAATATAGCCGGAGCGTGCAAGCAATATATCGACGAAGGCGCCGATTCACTTTTAAGCGTTGCCCCTTCCCATGAGTTTCTATGGAAAGAGGGCGACAACGGGGCAGTTTCTATCAATTATGATTATGCAAATAGGCCGAGGCGACAGGATATGACCCAGTATGGAGAGAATGGCGCGATATATATCTTCGGGCGGGAAGGTTTTTTAAAAAACCAAAATAGGCTTTTTGGAAAAATTGCTATCTATAAGATGGAAGTAAGCCGGGCAATACAGATAGATGACCCTATTGATATGATTGTTGTCAAGGCGAAGCTTGACCAAGACGCCCAACTTGCCGGTACCGATTTTTCAAAAATAAAGCTATTATTTACTGATGTTGATGGTGTGTTGACAGATGCCGGAATCTATTACGGTCAAGGTGGCGTTCGGATGAAGCGTTTCAATCTGCAAGATGGCATGGGGGTAGAGAGGCTTAGGGATGTTGGGATTGAGACGGTTGTTATTACTCGTGAGGATTCTGCTATCGTCAAGGAGCGGTGCAAAAAGCTTAAAATTAAAGAGGCGCATGTCGGGATATGGGAGAAGCTTCCACTGATAAAGGCTATCGCCGAGCGTCTTGGCGTTCCCCTTGAGCATGCCTGTTATCTTGGAGACGATGTTAACGATCTTGAAGCTATGCGTGCGGTGGGCATTCCTGTCGCGGTATCTAATGCCAGGCCGGAAATAAAGAATATTGCAAGGTATGTCACTTCGGCGAGTGGGGGCGACGGAGCATTTAGAGAAGTTTCGGATCTTATCTGTAACTCGGTTAAAAAGTAGGTTTAAATGCGACAGTTCGACCTTCTAATTTCAGTACTGACTCTTCCAGAAGTCAGCTATCTTGAGCCAATGGTCAGAAAGATGATTGATGGTGGAAATAAGATTGGCTTCATGCTTTTTCATGAGGCTGGCGCGGAGATACTGGAGAAACATCGGATTCCATATTTCAATATGTTTGATGAAATTGAAAAATGTGATGAGAAAAATCCAACGCTTGCCGATATCGAACTCTTAAGGAGCGAGTTTGGGATAGTTAATTTTGCAGATCTGTATGTACACGAAAAGATGGGCTACGGCAGACCGGATGAAGACAAGCTTGGGCAAAAAGTTTATGCTTATCTTAAAACCGTAGATAGAATCTTTTCTGAGAACGATGTGAGAAGCGTAATGCAGGAACTTGGCGGTTATACCCCGAACCACGCTGTTTATCATGCGGCGCGCAAGAATAGTATACCGCATATTTTTTATGAGCCGGCTCCTTTTAAACGAAGGGTTGTTTTTAACAAAGATAGTTTTTTCTCGAATATGCCTGAAGATATACTGGCCAAAACTTCCTCAGATCAGACCAAAAGGGAAGTGAAAAAGTATTTGGGTGATTACTTGAAGGAGCAAAGCGTGCTTAAACCTTTTAAAGACGCTCATAGGTATAAAGACCAAAGCATATCCAAAATATTCAACATGGATAATGCCGGCAGGTTGTTGAGAAAACTTAAGCATAAGTATCTTGAAAAAAAGCGTGAAGAATACAACGAAATAGGATTTGTGATAAAGGATGCCTTTAAGAGGTATTTTAGGCGGAAGCTCATATCTTCAAAGTATGAAACGCCAGACTATTCCGAGAAGTATGTCTATTTCCCTTTTCATGTTCCATATGATGTTCAGCTCTCCAGCAGGAGTAGGCTGTTTTATAATCAGGAAGGGTTTGTAGAGTATCTTTGCCGGAGCATTCCGCATGGCTGGAAGGTTTGTGTTAAGGAACACCCGACATGTATCGGTGGTCACTCATATTCTGTTTTAAGGAAAACGCTGGAGTTGCACAAAAATCTTACGCTTGTGCATCCGGGAGTTAATTCTTTTGACCTAATTAAGAATTCTGAAATAGTCGCTACTGTTAATTCGAAAGTAGGTTTCGAAGCTCTGATGCAAGGCAAGAAGGTTCTTGTGGTTGGCGATGTTTTTTATAAGGGCAAGGGAGTTACTTTCGATTGCGATAATCTTGTTAGCTTACCAGAGGTGATACGAAAGGCGGCTGATTCGTCCCCTCCTGAGATGGAAAGGATTATGGACATTTTAGGAAAAGCGTGGGAATGGAGTCGTCCCGCCGAACTTTTCCTACTTGAAGATGATAACATGAAGGTGTCTGCTGAAACTTTTTACAGCTACCTAAAAAACTCAGGAATACTTAAATAGGCTACATCGTCTGAATAATGGAAAAATATTCTTGAAATGTCATTAGAAAATAGAGGTTATAAAAAAGTCCTCTTGATTTTCCCTGACTATAAGGGGGGACATTTTGGCGCGCTTCGGCCACCTGCCGGTCTTGGATATATTTCTGCCGCATTAAAGAAATCTTCAATCGAACACGACGTAATTGATATGGCTGTAGGCTCTACGGAAGAAGAGCTTACTGAAAGAATAGCTTCCTTAAAACCTGACCTTATCGGCATCTCTCTTATGAGTTTCATGTACCTTCGCTCTTATGAAATTGTGAGAGTCGCCAAACGTTCGGCACCAGACGCAAAGGTTGTTGCTGGCGGACCGCATACCTCTACTGTAAAGGAAGATGTGCTGAAGGGATGCTCGGAAATCGACTTCGGCGTGATGATGGAAGGTGAAGATACAATTGTTGAACTTTGTGCCGGCAAACCTCTCGCAGATATCAAAGGTTTGCTTTATAGGGATGGCGGAAAAATAATAAACAATGGCAAACGGGATTTTATAGAGGTTTTGGATGATACCGATTTTCCACGTTATGAAAAGTTCGATATAGACAAGTATGTCACCGAAGAGATAGGGGTAATTACTTCTCGCGGCTGTCCCTTTCAATGTACCTACTGTCCAGTGCTAGAAGCTATAGGAAGGAAGTGGCGCAAACGTTCGGCAAAAAGCGTTGTTGACGAGATAGAATATTGGCATTCCCGTGGTAAAAAGCAGATAAGCATACTGGATGACAACTTTACGCTTAAGCGTGACAGGGTTGAAGCTATTTGCGGTGAGATTGAGAAGAGAAATTTAACAGGGCTGGACATTAACTGCAATAACGGCATTAGAGCCGATAGAGTTGACTATGACCTTTTAAAACTCATGAAAGACGCTGGATTTAATTCTGTCGCCTTTGGAGTTGAGGGCGGTAACGACAAGATACTCGCGAACATTAAAAAAGGCGAAAAGCTTGAGTCGATTGAAAAGGGGATAGAGACTGCTGTTACCCTTGGGTATAAGGTTACACTCTTTTTTATTGTCGGTACTCCCGGCGAGACTCTGGAAGATGTTGAGGATTCGATAAAGATTGCGAGGAAGTACGATATTTTTGACGCGAGGTTTTATAATCTTATTCCTTTTCCAGAGACTGAGCTGTACGGATATATCAAACAAAATAATCTCTTTCTCATAAAATCTGAAGACTATCTTAATCAGTCGTCACAATGGGGGAGTACGCCGGTTTTTGAAACTCCTGAAATGCCGAAAGCCGATAGGATAAAAGCGTTAGAGAGGGTAGAGGTCGTGCGTAAAGAGATTCTTGAAAGGGCTATGGAGCGAAGGCTTAAAACAAAGTTTGGTATTTTTGCCAGACCTATTTCAAAGGTTTATGTGACCGATTTTGCACAGGAGCTTTTGATGAAATATTCTTTTGTAAGAAAGCCGATGAAACGGCTTTATATGATGTTCTCTTCCCAGTCGTAGCTGTTTTATTTTGCCTTGAAGGCAAGTAGCCCTCTCGCAAGGCCAGCCGAAAGTGACATCGCCCTTAGCGATATGAAAAACGGCGCGGTAAGGCCCAATGCAAAGCTTCGCTCTAGTGCCCTTGCACTAAGGGGGGCTGTTGAAAGCATAAAAACCATTAAAAACATGGCAGAAGCAAACCCAAAAACATCTGCAAGGGGGCAAAGTATTGCTGTAAAGATAATTAACGGTATAAGAAACAGCTGCAGCTTTAAGGTTAGCGGAGTGTGGCTGTCTCCTGTAGCTTTATTGGGATTTTTTGAAATTAGCAGAACTTTCCAATAGCCGATTTTAAATTTTTTCTTTGCGTAGCCGCTTAACGTATCAACATGCCTATGCGAAACTTTTGCGTCTCTAATAAAAACCATTTTCTTTCCGGCATTGGCAAGGCGGAAAGAAAATTCCTGATCTTCTACTGATGCCATCGTAAAGCTGGAGTCATACCCGCCCGCTTCGGTAAAAACATCTTTCCTGAAAGCGGCTGAATATGTGTCGATAAAGTCTATATATTCATGTTTCGAAAGTTCGTCGAACTTTTCTTCGTACTCTACCTGTACAAACCGAGCAATGAGTTCTTTTTGGTTTGATAGATAGGAGCCTTTGGCGCCTGCGATTTCAGGGGTTTTGAATGGCTCCAGCATTTTTTCGAGCCAGTCCGGTTCGGCTATACAGTCATCATCGGTAAATAGGATAATTTCTCCTTTTGCCTCTTTCGCGCCGTGATTTCTCGCGGTACCGGGGCCGCTGTTTTTCTGAGTTAAAATCCGTACATCTTTATATTTGCCGGTCTCTTCAGTTGTGTTGTCGGTTGAGCCGTCATTTACGACGATAATTTCAAAGTTCATATCAGTCTTCTGGCTTTTTAACGATTCTATACATTTGCCGATTCTGCCAGCGGCGTTGTATGTCGGAATAATAATGGAAGCTTTTATCATCTAGCGGTTGCTTGCTTTGCTGGAAGAATTATTAAAAGTTCCCCTTAGTAGAAACTTGGCAAAAACTTTTATCGACTTAACCATTCTAGGGCCATCGGCAATAGGGTGGAGTATCAGCTGTTTTAAGCGGTAGAGAATGTACCCGGGCCGCAGGTAGAACTCTTTTCTTGCCCTATCGCAAAACTCTACAAGCTCTATGTTGGTTAGGCCTGGTCTACTCACCATGCAGTTGTGCAGGCCTTCCTCCGTGTTCCATTCGGTATAGTCTTCGGAGATTAGATAGTTATTTGTTTTTGCCCAGTCGTATGCCGCAGTTCCGGGGTAGACCATGATAGGAAAAAACTGCGCTGTGTCGGGATTCAGCTTTTTCGCGTAATTAAGAGTGGTTTGTAATGTTTCCTTTGTCTCTTCCGGATTGCCGACTATAAAGCAACCATGTATCAGTATGCCGGCCTCTTTCGCGCTTTTAACAAATTGGTGCGCTTTTTCGATCTTAAGATTCTTTTTCATCGCGTTTAGAACTTTTTGATCTCCGCTTTCAAAGCCGACGCAAAGCAGTCTGCAGTTCGCCTTTTTCATTTCGATAAGGGTATCTACATCGACATCCGCCCGGCTATTGGCTACCCATGAGATCTTTAGCCGAGCTTTTTCGTACGCTTCGCAAAAAGCGGTTACTCTTTTTTTGTCTACAGTAAAGGTGTCGTCTTCAATAAAAATTTCTCTAACCTGTGGTAATTCTTTTTCGATAAATCTAAATTCTTCTATAAGGTTTCCTATTGACCGTTTTCTATAAGAGTGGCCATGCATCACCTGCGGGTAGACACAGTAGACGCACTGGTAGGGGCATCCACGGCCGGTATAAATGGCGACCTGCGGATATTGCGCGATGGTGTAAAGATAGTCTTCTACATGAAGATGCTTTTTATAGACTGCGGAAAGGAATGGTAGAGCGTCAAGATTTTGAACCGGCTCCCTTTCGCTGTTGTGGAATATTTTATCTTCGAAGCGGAACGATATTCCGGCAATGGAGGATAGCTCATCCTTCGAAATATTGTTCCCTACCTTTTTTAGCTTGTCAGCCAGTTCCTTTAGTGTTATTTCATATTCTTTTCTGGCAACGGCATCTATCGCTTTTGAACGTTGAAGGGATTCCTCTGGTAAAGCGCTTGGGTGGGTGCCGACAAGTATTGTAAAGGCAGATGTTACTTCCTTTAGCTTTTCCGCTGTTTCGATATCGTGGTAGATGGAAGGGGTGGATGTGTCTATTACCAGCAGGGTGGGGGAAAATACCTCAACCTCACGCATCACTTCTTCCAGACTGGTCTTGGAAGCTGGGGCATCTATAAGCTTAACCTCGAAGCCAGACTTTTCAAGTAGTCCCGTGGCGTATGAGAGCCACATAGGGTAGTAAAAGGTTCCGCCCTTTGTTATTGCGGGAGAGCGTTGTTCCCGGCTGAACCTGCCGAATTTCTCCTTAAAAGGAGGGTTTAACAAAAGAACTTTCATTATATTCCTTATAAAATCAACTGCTCAGACTATATGATGAGCATCTTTTAGGCAAGGCAAATAGAGTGGTTTGTATAGAGTAGTTTAATCGTCTGCACCGATGAAGAATGACGGTTTTACACCGTTTTTTGTAGTAGAATGAGCGGATATTCACAATTTAAATAGGACATATATGGAATATTCTAAAAAACTTGAAGATTTGATGCGGAAATCTATTGCCGCCAAGGAGGAATTCCTTGCTGATGAGACCCAGCTAAAGGTTTTTCAGAGTGCGGCATCACTCCTTTTGAGTGCGTACAAGAATGGCGGCAGACTCTATATCGCCGGCAATGGCGGGTCTGCCGCCGATGCGCAACATATTGCCGCAGAGCTTGTCTGCAGGCTGGCTAGAGACCGCAAGCCTCTTCCGGCTGAGGCGATGACGACTGATTCATCTATACTGACTGCAATCGGAAATGATTACGGGTATGAGAACCTCTTTTCAAGGCAGGTAGAAGGCAAGATGACAAAGGGTGATGTTTTCCTCGGCATTACAACTTCCGGGAAGTCTGAAAATATCAATAAGGCTTTAAAAAAATGCCGAGAGCTTGGATTTTCCTCTATCGTTCTGACAGGGCATGATGGCGGAGAGGCTAGAGGGCTTGCTGATTACTGTATTGTCGCCAAAGGCGATTTGACCAGCACAATACAGGAGCAACATATAGTGATAGGGCATGCTCTATGTGCTTCTATTGAGGATAGCCTCTTTCCAAAATGCTGAACAGAAAATTTCAAAACTGGAAGATATATGACAAAAAACTTTAATTCCAACGACAATTCGGGAAATGTTTTTCAAGGTGAAAAAGCTGACGAGGATATTACTCGGCATTCGCATAGAACAGTTCATCGCCCATGGGGAACCTATACGGTGTTGGGAACCGGGCCTAATTTTAAAATAAAAAGTATTGTTGTAAATCCCAAAAGCTCTCTTTCTCTTCAGTTACATAAACGTAGAAGCGAGCATTGGATTGTAGTTTCTGGAACGGCAAAAGTTGTAAACGGGCCGGATGAACTTACTCTTAAACCAAACCAATCGACATACATTCCGGCTAATACCAAACACCGCCTCTCGAACCTGCTTGCCGACCCTCTGCTTATGATAGAAGTTCAGACTGGCGACTACCTTGAAGAGGATGATATCGTGAGGTTTGATGACGATTACGGCCGTGTCGAGAAATAGAGATTGTTTTAGATTCAGGCGCAGTATCTAGTTTTCTACAATATTTCTTTTGCGACTTTTTTTACTTTTTCGATAACGTACGCTACTTCGTCGTTTTTTAGTGACGGATATAAGGGTAGTGAGAGTATGCTATTCCCTATAGCTGTGGCATTGGGGAAATCTTTTTCCCTCATTCCGAGTGATTTGAAAAGAGTCAGTTCTGAAAGAGGGCGGTAGTTTATCGCGCATCCAACCCCTTCACCCTTTACTTTCATAACAAACTCATCTCTTTTTGTTTTGACCCTTATTGTGTAGAGGTGGTGAGCACTCTTTGTTTTCTTGGGGATTACTGGCGTTGTGATGGTTTCTATTCCTCGAAGTCCCGCATTGTAGGCATCAACAATTTCCACACGTCTTTCCAGTTTTTTCTCTATTTTCTCAAGCTGGGGGAGGAGAAGAGCGGCTTGCAGGTCATACATATTCGACTTGAAGCCGACCTCTTCTATGTCATAGATTGGCAGAGTTCCCTCAAAGCGGTCGATAGCGTTTTTTGTCATTCCATGGTTTCGCAGTACTTTTGTTTTTTCAGCAATTTTATTGTCTCTTGTAGCGAGCGCTCCTCCCTCGCCGCATGTTATATTCTTGGTAGCGTAAAAGCTGAATGCCACAGCATCTGAAAGGGAACCAGGTTTATTGCTGTCCCTTTCTCCTTCAATGCAATGCGCGGCATCCTCGACAACTTTAAGGCTATATTTTTTTGCAATTTCAGAGAGCTGATTCATATCAGCCATTACCCCGAAAATATGGACGGGGCAAATAGCTTTTGTTTTTGGGGTTATAAGGTTTTCCACTTTTTTTGAATCTATTAGGGCTGTATCAGGCTCTACATCCGTAAACAGAGGTTTTGCTCCTGCGTGAAGGATAGCTGTTACCGACGCGGCAAATGTGAAGGCAGGAACAATTACTTCGTCGCCTCGGCCTATTTTGAGAGCTTTGTAGGCAAGATGAAGCGCGTGGGTGCAGCTCATGGTGCCTGTTGCGTATGGCAAATTCAGGTATTTCGCGAAAGCGTTTTCAAATTCTCTGGTCTGTGGGCCGGTGGTTAAGAAAAGGCTTCTAGCGGCCTTATTTTGCGATAAAAGGCATTCCTCGTCCAAGTTGTGCCTAAAAAACTCTACCTTCATATCTATCTTACCAAAATCTTTTTAATCCAACGGATTATACCCTAGAGCTCTATTTTGGAACAGGAATAAAAAGCGGTTGGGTAGGTGATATTGCTCTTTTTATTTGCAACTGCTTCAGGTATGCCAAACCTCTTCTTGCCTCAGTTCGCAGTAGCAGGTTATCGGGATTTCTGCCATATTAATGCTGGGCATTGCTCCGGCTGAGCCACTTACGGTAGCTTTCGGTAAGTCCCATCATAAATGTAAGCTGTATCCATACGACGGCGGCACCAAAGTTGTATTCAAAGATACCGGCGAAGGCGATATTGACAAAGGTGACGGAAAGGCCAAGAAATAATGCTTTAAGTAGGGTATCTTCCTCATGGATAGAAAATTTTATATATTTGGAAATAAAATAGACCAGCATGGCGAGCATTAACGCTAACCCGACAAAACCTCCTTCTGCTAATTCCTGCATATAAAGACTATGTGCGTGTGCTGTATGCGGGATATAGCCTACCTTGTATAAAGGTTCTAGGATTTTGCTAAATTGCTCATACCCTACGCCGAAGATGGGGTTTTCCAGAAAGCTGTCCCACGCCACTTTCCAGAATTTAAATCTCACATCCAAGTCTTTCATTTCAAAGACCCTGACCAAGCGTTCTCTGAAGTACGGGAGGAGTAGAGTGCCGATACCAAAAGATGCTGGTATCAGAAAAAATGACGCTACAAAAGTTCTTTTTGATTTGAAAAAAGAAAGAACAAAAACCGCTATGGTAATTCCTAGAAAGTAGCTTCTGGACCCTGAGAGTACTACCCCAGCAAGTAGAAATGGGAGGTAATAGGCAAAATATCTTTTGTAGAAAAGGGATAGACTTACGCATGAGAGGATAACGATAGAGATAAACCCTCCGTAGTGGAGGGGGTGTCCAAAATATCCAATCATTCGCCACTTTCCTACATCAAGATTTTGGGCAAAAAATAGTTTTTGATATAACTCTGGAAAGTCAGCGTATCTTTGCAGTAGGGCATAGACCACAAGTAACGAGTTGGTTACAAATAGCAGATGCAATGTTCGCAGGATAATTTCTTTACTCATCGGGAACCTTCCAATGAGAAGGGATGGAAGTTTATCCCACAGTTCTCTTACTTCAATTATTTCTGCATAGAATCCCTTTATTAGCGCTGTAAAAGCTTTCCATGAGTAGATAGCTGTAAAAACTGAAAAGTCTAGATTACTGCCTTTCCAATTTCTTGTGCGGTAAATATCAAGAACAAAGAATAGGCACATAAAGGCGAGAACCCCGTTGCTTCCCGCTATAGAAATGCATGAGGAGAAGGCGCCAAGGTAAAGGAGATAGGAGAATTTTTTGTTCAAATAGTTTTTGTCATTCATAAATCTTCGTTTTCACCATCTAATTTTTTTTTGTGGAGGATACCTATGCTTTATCGAGCCATTCATTTTGTATCTGCTATTTGTGCTAGTAAAAGTCAATTACCCAACATCTTATCCATGATGTTACCCTAAGAGAATGTTTTTTTGCATTCGAACGTTTTGGAAAATTCTGTCTTCTAAGGAGAGCACTATGATTATAAGCACGACGAAATAATTTAATGAGTATCCTACCGCGTGGAAATTCGGCAATCTAGAATAGAGCAATGTATAGTAGCATAAGGCTTATAGCAGTAGGTTTTCAGTAAAGGTTACTTTGCTCTGACAAAACTTTGCAAATTCAACCTGAGATTCTCTAATCGTTTGATTTTTTTGATGTTGACTTAGTACCCTTTTTAAACTTTAATATAGCCTAACTACGCTCCGGTATTATTGCAAAACATGATTTCTATAGAGTTAGGTGGGCTATTAAAGTATGAGTGATAAGGACGACAAAGTGACCGATTTAGATAAGAGCGTGAACCCCCAAAATGTTAACTTCCTTGCTCCACCACATAACTATGATTATTCATACGGTGATGAGTTCGATCTTGTTGATATTTGGGTGAAGGTATTAAAAAACTGGAAGGCCCTCCTGTTGGTGTGGGTACTTATTTTTGCGGCTGGGCTGATTATTGGGAATGCACAGCCTGTCCGTTATCCTTATACAGCGACAATCGAGGTTAGTGCGGTCTTCAATGGAAGCACATATCAGCCTATCGAAGCCACTGACTCTTTGGTGAAAAAGCTTGAAAATGTCCTTATTCCTAATGAGTTTAGAAAGTCTAGGCGTGCTGGTAATAAAAATGGCATAGGGATAATCACCATTGAAAGCCCGGCAGACCTGTTGCTGTCATTAAGCTTTAGCGTCGAAGGTAAGAGTGATGCAAATTACAGAGGGTTTGTTGAAGATATTTTAAAAAGTCTTAATAATGATTTGGCGCCTAAGATTGAGGATGCTAAGAATAGATTAAAAGCATTGAGTGTTGAGGCTTCGCTAGAGCTACTTGATAAAAGTGACATTCTTCGATCGACGCTGGCGGATGCTGAGTTGCCCGAATCACAGAAACATTCGGAAGTAGTTTCTCTTAAGAGTCAAATAAAACTTCTAAAAAGAAAAATTATATTCTATCAGCAAGAGATAGATAATATTTCTGAAGCGAGGTTTATCACTGGGCCTGAAATATCCTTAAGCGCGCTATCCAATAAAAAGAAAACTATTATTTGGGCATCGTCTGCTCTTGGTGCGATAGCCGGTTTAATATTGGTATTTTTTATTGAACTTAACAAAGCGGCACTTGAAAGAATGAGATCCGAAAATGGTTAGTTGCCAGTACTGTGTTAATTCTATTTGTTGGCCAGCGGGAGTTTTAAAAAGATAGTGACCCTGTGCCGTTGTACTGGTACTTGAGTTTGTAACAGGCTGGAACAGTTCCGCAGTAGTAGTCAATAATCTGCATTTTCGCGTAATGCCCATCGGCAGTTCTTAATACATAGACCCTCGGTTTTGGTTTTAGTTTGTGTAGCCAGAAATCATAGTCGTACCATTTATCGAACATAGGATTTTCCGGTTCGCTAGGGTTCTTTGTGGCGGTATCCAGTATATACCCGTCTTTTGGAGCGGCTCTCACCGAGTCGAATTTATCGGTGTCATATGCCATTACGCCGGCTTGTCCGTTTTTGTTTGTAGCCCCTCCATTCGTAACTATTTTGGCTCTTCTGAACGCGATATCCCACTCAAGCGACTTTCTGTCCAGCAGTTCACTTTTAAAAATTTCGCCGGTTGAAAACCTGAAATGTACCCACTGCTCCAGCTCTGTAGAATCTACCGTATAAACAAGCGACTCTCCAAGAGTGCCGGAAATATCTTTCGGCGGTCTGTTTTTTGAAATGGAGGTTTCTACCAGCTTTGCCCTTTCTTCCAAAAGTTTATTTTTTTCTTCTGGCGATTCGAAGGCTGGCTTGGTTGTTTGCCATAGGAAGAACACTAGAAGGAGTAATAGATTAAGGGCAAGAAATCTCTTCACCCATGTGGATGGTATTGGAAGTTCTTTAGGATTTGTGCTTTTATTTGGTGCCATAGCGGTAATACTAAATGATTTTCAACGCAAATTCTTCTATAAACTACAGGCTAAATTTACAGGAGAGTTTTCTGTTTTTAGAAAGAGTTACACTTTTAGTAACTTTCTCCAGTTTTGAATGCCAGATGATAGCTTTATAACCGCTATTAGAGGCATAGGCCGCGTAAGTTTGCCTTTAAGATAATTTTGCCGGAGAGAGTTCCGGTGGAGGCAGTGGGCTAAGGTGAGAAGCGAAAAGCTATTGCTCTTGGTTGGTAATTCAAGTTTCATTTTCTAGCTATTTCACTTCTTACCTGTCTTAAAGACAACGCTTAGCCGGGTAACTAGAAGGCGTTTAAAGTTCAGCCTAGAAGTACCAAGCTGTCTGTATAAGCAGAGTGTCATTCTTCGGCTTTACGCCGCCTGCCGGCATCTTCTCATCCTTGGTTACATAGTTGGCCTGAATTTTGGTGTGGTGCTTCTGA
>JAJRVD010000046.1 GCA_024277375.1 Candidatus Omnitrophota bacterium
CATCTCCTTAAAATTCTCAAAAGACAACATAATTAGAGCCCTATTCCTTTTTATCTCTTTTTCTAGACTTAGGCAAAACGCTGTTTTTTCAAGCAGACTGTGTCATAATGTAGGGGCTTGATTCATCAAGCCCGTTATATCGGGTTCGATGAATCGAACCCCTACAATATGTTGTATGCGGCCATTCGCGAAACGAATTACGACACACCCTGAATAACAAAAGTTCCATTTTGCACAAGCCTATTTTTTCTTGGCATCAGTCCCGGAAGCCTTTGGTGCCTCTTTTCCGTCAGCCGCCGGAGCCGCGCCTTCAGCGCCTTCAGCGCCCTCTTCTTTTTCCTCTTCTTCAGGGCCCTTGGCCTTTTTAACCTTGAACTTGATCCTCTTTAATTTTGGAAGTTTAAAAACAGAATCTTTGTCCTCCTCCCACTTTTCTTTTTCCGCCAATTCTTTGATCTTCTCAAAACGTTTCAAGACCGCTCGAAATTTGGCTCCCGCCTTATTTGATTTCAAACTCGGATGTTGTGACATTTCCTCACCTCTCTTGTTATTTTACCTTTCGTATGAAACAATCGCTATATTCATCTTCCAGCTTACGCAACGCCCGCAAAGCTTCTCTTCTAGTTTGATATCCCGCGTAAACCGAATGCCAGCTTCCCTTTTTTGAGAACAAAGCTTCTATTTTCTTATTTCTCAACTTCTTCGTCTCGGCCCGGGCAAGCTGTTTGTCCTTAAAAGATGCCAGTTGTATGACATATTTAAAATCACCCTCGGACAAAGGCTTTTCTTCTGTGCTTTTTACTTTCGGAACAGACGCCGTAACATTACTTACCGGCTTTTCATCAATATTTGTTTCGTACTTGATCCCCTCGGTTTTCACTTCCTCCAAAAGAACCTCGTCCGTCGTTCTGTCCTCCGCATCAACTTCCGTAACGATCACCTGATAATTTATTCTCTCAGCTTTTAACATCCTCGGGATTCTCTTTCCTCTTTCAACCCCTACAGAATATGATATGATGATCATCACCAGAACAGCTATCGCCGTAACAACCGTATATTCAATAGGGATACGAATATGCGGTACCGATCGCCGCTCTATATACTCCCCGATAAAACTGGTTTTCCAGCTTTTATCACGGTTTGAAGTATCATCAAAAAAATCCTTTTTAAAATTTCCCTCGGACATTGCGCTATATTGTAGCATATTGCGGAAAAATGGCAAGAGACTTAATGCAAAAGGAATCTGAACAACATCAATGGCCCTTTGTAGTCGATTACGGCACCATACCATTCTTTATCACCGGGCGTTAATATTCTATTCCTGATTCCTTCAGGCAAATTTGCGTATAGTTGAGGAGAAACATCTATCTCCAAATATAAACGAACCCTATCGGTGTCCTTCAAGAATCCACAATTTCCTCGTATACGGAGATCTTTCGACTCCGCGTCGATCCCCGATATTGTTGTTTTTTTATTTTCAAACGAAACAGCGAACCGGATCTTGTCATAGATGTACTGCGGAGTCAAAAAGACAGATAAAACATTGTCATTTGATAGTTTCTCCGATTTTAGAGCCAAACTTGCGCCCTTCAAAACACACTCTATTATGCAAGCTTTCCGCATGATCGACTCTTTTATATTTATCTCAAAATTAGCCTCGTCAGCATTAACGGTTATGCTTCTATCCCCGGAGGTAAGAACCAGACCGAAAATATCTCTTCTATCAAAGATACTATTGCCCCATTTTTCATAACTCAAACTATACCCGGTAAAGTGACGTAGCGTCAGCGACGCGATCCTATCCGCGAAAAAAAACGATAGTATAAAGACGATCAGGACTGAGAGCAGAAAAACTGTGAGAAAACGAAAGAAAAGTAAATTTTTTGAACGTCTATAATTAAACATCAGATATCAACGCGTCGACGATCTTCATGGTTTTTTCATCTCGGGTATAACAATACCCTTCCATACCTCCGGTGGAATCCCTTTCAAGAACTTTCACTTTAACTAACTTTTCCAGGACAAGGCGAACCTCTTTGCGGTCGCCGTGAACCCAGGCGCTCACTCCTCCGACACTGTCCAGACTAGACTGGTTTTGATGGAAAAACTTCAGAACATCCAGAGCAATTTTATTTTCAAGGATCCTTTTTAGTTTCTCCTTCATCTTCCACCTAATTCTTTATTCAAAAGCTTGCATACATCTTTCCTGTCGACCGCTTCACAGAAAATACCAACAATATCGGGATCAAACTGTGAGCCCGCCTTCCTGCGTATTTCGTTTATCGCGGATTTGATCAAAAGCGCTTTCCGGTAAGGTTTTTCTATGATCATCGCCTCAAACGCCCCGACAACCGCCAATATACGCGCCGCGACGGGGATATCGTTTCCTTTCAGCCCCCGGGGATATCCTGTCCCATCAAAATTTTCGTGATGATACAGTATAATCGGTACGATCGGCTTAAGCGGCTTGAACTTCGACAATATAGCGGCACCCTTAAGCGGATGTGTTTTTACTATATCAAACTCGCTTCCGGTCAATTCACCTTTTTTCTCCAGAACTCTTTCCGGTATCGATATCTGTCCGGCATCGTGCAGCATTGCCGCGTACTGAAGAACTTTAATTTCACTTTCATTCATATCAACTTTACGCCCTATAACGGATATCAACTTCAAAAAAGACGCTTCAGCTTTGTGTGTCGCGTGCGAACGATGTTGCAGAAGCTGCGCGATACACTTGATACTACTCAAAGTAAGGTCTTCCTGTTCTCTAAAGAGCTGTGCGTTCTTGATAGCTATGGCGGCTTGCTCCGAAAGCGTTTTCATGATCTCCTGGTCAAAAGGAGTAAAACTCGACCCATCAAGTTTATCGTAAAGCGTTATAACCCCAACGACCTCCTTATCGATCATTGGAGAAGCTAAATAATTATCACCACAGATCGGCGTCTCCCTCTTTACGGCCCTCCCGGGCGCGTATTTACCTATCTGGACCTTTTTCATTTTAGTCTTCTCTTTGCTCTTACGAAGATCTATAGTAGCTTTCGGTAAAAGAATTTTTCTCTTTTTATCAACAAGTTTTATTGAACATCTGTTCGCGCGTATTATCTGAAGAGAAAGACGAGCTATCCTCGGCAGGAGCTCATTTAGGTCCAGGGTAGATGTCATAAGACGATGCACGGTATGTACCGTAGAAAGGGCGATCGCCCTGGGCCTTATTGTTTTATTCAGATCTTCCAGCTCAAGCTCTTTGCGACTTTCGCGTATTACGCTTGATATTACCGCGACAAACATCCTAACAAGATCGGATGACATAGATTTTTTCATACCACATAAAATGATAAAACCGAATATATAATTGTCCGATTCCAAAGGATAACATAATCCGTACATCGACTGCGCGTAGGAGAACTTTTCCGGCGCCCGATTCATTTTGCACTTTGTCAGGATCTTCATCACCGCCGTCATCTCTTTGCGAAGCTTTTCCGCGGACACCACGCCAAAGGCCTTCTTCGCGCACTTCAATGCCTTTGTTTTTTTGAACTCCGCGTAACTCCCGGGAAGTTTGTGGATCATCACCCACTCGGGATTCTTGAGATATTTCCTCAAACTACTCGCTTCAGGCCAGCGATCCCAGTTTTCCTCAAACCGCTCAAACAATCTTTCGTTATATGGTAGCTCTTCCGGTCGCATATTTATACTCTCTCATAAGGCTCAAAAAATTTCTTGTATTGGTCAAGCGCGTATCTGTCCGTCATCCCGGCCATATAATCACGGATAACGCCGTACTTACCTCTTTCTTCTATCTTTTTCTGATCCTGCGGCGGAAGTTGCTTGGGATCATCACAATATATGTTAAACAGCTCTGTCAAAAAACGTGAAGCTTTTTTTGACATACGTATAACACGATAGTTCTCGTAAAGTTTTTTTTGCATTACATCTCTGAACGGCCGGCGTTCGCGGCGCAACCCTTCACTAAAATCAACAACTTTTTCTTTGACTTTACCCAAGTCCTCAACGGATCCTATACCAAGCTCACTTACCTTTTTGATCGTATTCTCGATGAGATCAGA
>JAJRVD010000047.1 GCA_024277375.1 Candidatus Omnitrophota bacterium
ACCATTTCAGTACAGCCCCTTTTGTAGATTAAGCTATTGTAATTGACGACCACATCATCACTTACAATATTATACATCAACCCTCGGTTTTTCTAATGCAAAATCTGGGATAAAATAACAATCGTTGCCGCTCCTTCACTCAATCCAAACTTCCATTTGATTATTCCCCAAACATGCTATATCATATACTTGGAACATAGGAGCGGCCCCTCGCCTGTCATCCTGAGCGAGGCCGAATTACACACACCGGGTTCGGGACGAAGCCCCTAACCCGGTGTGAAAATAAAAAAGAAAGGACCCAAACATGAAAATAGGCAAACAGATCAGAATTCTCAGAAAAGAAAAAGGCATAACCCTTGACGAGCTATCCGAGAGAAGCTGTGTCGCCCTGGCCACCCTAAGCCGTATGGAAAACAGTAAGATGACCGGTACACTCGACTCACACAATCGCATATGTAAAGCCCTGGGCGCGTCACTCGTCGACCTTTACCGTGAACTCGAAGACGAATCGAAAACGATAGAATCAGTCCCCAGAACAAAACGCACCGAACACTTCGTCCATGCCACTAAAGCCACATACGAACTTCTAGTAACAAAAACTCTCGATAAGAAAATAATGCCTCTAATGATAAAAATTAAAGGAGGCGGCGCGACACAACCCGAAGAGAACAAACCCGGTGTGGAAAAATTCATCTACCTTATGACAGGCTCACTTAACGTAAAAGTCGGCGACCAATCTTACGACATGAAGCGTGGCGACAGCCTCTACTTCGATGCCTCCCTCCCCCACGTACTTGAGAACAAAACCAAAGCGGAGCTAGAGGCCATCTGCATAGTCTCACCCCCGGCATTGTAAATGCTGTATCCCCTCGGTGTCATTCCCGAATGTTTTTATCGGGAATCTATAATTCATCGCAGGGTAACAACAAAAGGAGTCAAAATGAAAACTAAAAAGAAGCTGCTCATAGTTGACGACGAACTCGGTGTCCGCGAATCTCTCAACCTTATACTGGAAGAAGACTACGACCTCGACTTCGCCATTAGCGGCACCGAAGCCATAGAAAAAGTAAAAAACACCACTTTCGACGGCATTCTCCTGGACATCAAAATGCCGCAAAAAGACGGCCTTGAAACACTCGAGGAGATCCGCCAGGTCTCACCCGACGTCAAAGTCATCATAGTCACCGGCTACCAAAGCGTAGAAACCGCCACAAAAGCCGTCCGACTTGGCGCCATAGACTACATAACCAAACCCTTCGAAAGCAGCGAAGTTAAAGAGAAGGTTGGGAAAATTTGAATCTTTTCTCCCTCCCTAATTTTACGGTAGGCTTGTATAGCCTTTTTCTAGGTATATTCATACTCACTAGTAACCCAAAAAGCATACTCAACAGGCTACTATTCATCTTTTGCACACTCATTACTTTCTGGCTAGTTTCATACGGAATTGTATATTCATGTTCTACTGTAGATAACGCAATTTTCTTCAGCAAATTGGGACATATTCCCGTACTGTTTTATGCTCCTGTTTTCTACTATATATGCATTCTTCTGACAAAGCGCCCTCTAAAAAAAGAAATAAAATATATAATCATCGCTTCTATTGCCAATGTTATTCTATTAAGTTTCCTTTTCTCAACGAATTTGTATATTGCTACTGTTAAACGATACTTCTGGGGCTACTACCCTACAGCAGGGATCTTGCTTCCAATAGAAATTGCTATCACCGTATTGATAGTTACAAGGGGCAGTTATTTGCTCTACATAACGTATCGCTACAACCCAAATAAACTACCCAAAGCAGAGCTTAATAAACTAAAATATTTCACGTTAGCCTTTGCTATATACATGTTATCCTGCTGTGATTTTATGCAAAAATATGGCATAGAAACATACCCACTGGGCTTTGTTTTCAGTATAATCTTTCTCTACATAATCTCATACGCCATCCTAAGACATAAGCTTCTCGACATAAACATCATATTCCGCAAAGGCTTAATATATTCCGTTTTGTTATCTATAATTAGTGTTCTCTATTTCGCTCTTGCGTTCCTTTCAGAAAACATATTCAGAAAAGCAGTAGGATACAGCTCGCCGGGATTAACTTTAGCTATAATCATTTTCTTTATTCTAATTTTTCAGCCCCTCAAAAACAACATTCAACGTATAATAGATAAATATCTCTTCCACGGTTCCATTGACCAGATCGACGAAGAGAACATAAAACTTCGCGATGAACTCCAAAAATCAGAAAAACTCAAAGCCGTCGCCACACTCGCCGCGGGCATGGCACATGAGATAAAAAATCCGCTCACTTCCATAAAGACATTTACAGAATATATGCCTCAAAAAGGCGCCGACCCTGCTTTCAGAGATAAATTCCAAGATATCGTAGGCACCGAGGTCGACCGCATAAACCATATAGTCAAACAACTCCTCGAATTCTCAAAATCCAGTGAACTCGAGCTTAAAAAAACCGACATAAATGAACTCTTAGATGACACACTACACCTCTTAAGCAATGACTTCCTTAAACATAACATAAAGATCGAAAAACAATATTCCACCCTGCCCCAAACAAACGTAGACCCTCACCAAATGAAGCAGGTATTTTTAAATCTTTTTTTGAATGCCAAAGATGCCATGAAAAACGGTGGCACATTAACCATTACAACCGAACATTCAGACAACAAATTTTAAATCATAATTAAGGACACCGGAACCGGCATCACCAAAGACGACCTGAAACACATCTTCGACCCATTATTCACAAAAAAAGACACCGGAACAGGCCTCGGCCTGAGCGTTGTTCATGGAATAATTGAAAAACACAGCGGAAAGATAGACGCTAAGAGCAAACTCAAGGAAGGAACCACTTTCACTATCACCATCCCTACCTCTCCAAAT
>JAJRVD010000048.1 GCA_024277375.1 Candidatus Omnitrophota bacterium
ACGATCAAGGACGTTATTGATAAAACTTCTTACATTATCAGCAGAGAACTCAGGAATGCCGGTGTTGTTATGTGGCCCAGTATTGAGGATTTTTGCCTTAAACGTATGGAATTTGTCAAAGTAAGCGGCCAGACCGTTTTGGCGGTTATTATAACAATGACCAATGCCGTGAGGAATTATGTCGTCGAGTTAGACGGGGACCTTGAAAAAACAGAACTCGAGAAGATGGCTAATTTTATTAACGTTAATTATGAGTGCATGGATATCTATAGTGTTCAGGAAGGACTGCGAAGAACTGTTAAATCCGGGGCATCCAAAGGTGATCGGGATATCGCTAAGACCGCGCTTGGCGCTATTGATTCTATCGTAAAAGAAAATATCGAAAATGAGATATCCTGGAAGGGGTTGGATCATTTTATGGATGAGCCCGAATTTCAAGATATCGATCTTACGAGAAGGGCTCTTAAAATATTCTCGGATAGAGGCGATATAGCCGGCCTTATGCGCCGGGAATTGCCGGATGAAGGTATTAAGGTATATATTGGTGAAGAAAACAGTTTTGAGCAGTTGAGGGGGTACAGCATTGTAACGTGCGGGTATTCAATGCATGGGAAAACGGTTGGCAGGATAGGTGTGATTGGACTGACAAGAATGGATTATGATCATGCTTTTCGTACATTAAGTTGCTTGTCGGATCTTATAAGTTCGAAGTTGCATGAAATCAACGGCTAATAGTTAAAAGGGTACTGGATCCCCGCTTTCCAGGCTGTGTCGTAATTCGTTTTACGGAAAGCCGCATACAACATATTGTAGGGGTTCGATTCATCGAACCCGATATAAAGGGCTTGATACATCAAGCCCCTACATTATGACACAGTCTGTTTGCGGGGATGACATAACGGGTGAGGGGTGCCATGGTAAGGAAAAAAGAATCCAAAGAAAGAGCGTTTACCGCGAAAGAGATAGAAGAACTTAAGAAAAAAGCCGCTGAACGCGAGGAGTATGAGGATAAGTGGCTGAAAGTCCATGCTGAATACGAAAACACGCGCAGGCGTATCGAGAAAGAAAAAAGTGAGCATATAAAGTTCGCTAACGAAGTTATCATTTCGCAGTTATTTCCTATTATGGATAATTTTGATATGGCATTTGACGCTATGGAGAAAGCGGAAGATAAAGACGCCGTTATGGATGGGATAAAAATGGTGCAGAAAGAATTCCATCGTGTGCTTGAGGATAATGGCGTAGAAAAGATAAAAACAGAGGGCGAGCAATTTGACCATAATGTTCATGAAGCGGTTCTTGCTGTTGAGACAGAGGATTATCCCGATGGGGCAATACTTGAAGAGGTGCGTCCGGGATATTTATTGAACAAAAGACTTTTGCGGCCGGCTCAAGTTAAGGTCGCCAAGAATAGCATGAAAGACGAAGACCGGGAAAAACAATGTGATGAGTGATGGGTGAGCACGCATAATGTAGGGGCTTGATTCATCAAGCCCTTTATATCGGGTTCGATAAATCGAACTCCTACAATATATTGCATGCGGCCATCCGCGAAACGAATTACGATACAGCCTGAATGACGAAAGTTCTATTTTGCAGGATTCTTGGAATACGAAAATAAGGAGGAGACAAATGGGTAAAGTAATAGGAATAGACCTGGGGACTACTAACTCCTGTGTAGCTGTTATGGAAGGTAAGGAGCCGAAAGTTATACAGAACGCTGAAGGGACAAGAACTACACCCAGTGTAGTTGCTTTTACCAGTGCGGGGGAAAGACCTGTCGGACAGCCGGCGAAACGCCAGGCGGTTACGAACTCTGATAACACGATATTCAGTATAAAACGTTTTATGGGCCGGAAACATTCGGAAGTCGGCGAAGAAGAAAAATTGATCCCGTATAAAGTTGATGAGGACGCGAAGGGTAATGTTGTAGTGGAAGCTCAGGGCAAGAAATATACGCCACCAGAGGTATCCGCTATGATCCTTCAGAAAATGAAACAGACCGCTGAAGATTATCTCGGCGAGAAAGTGAGTGAGGCTGTCATAACGGTGCCTGCTTATTTTAACGATTCACAGCGCCAGGCAACCAAAGACGCCGGTGAGATAGCGGGGCTTAAGGTTCTCAGGATAATTAACGAACCCACGGCGGCCTCTCTGGCGTATGGCCTTGATAAGAATAAGAATGAAAAAATAGCGATCTTTGATCTGGGCGGAGGTACTTTTGATGTATCTATCCTGGATGTTGGTGAAGGTGTTTTTGAGGTTAAGGCGACTAATGGTGATACGCATCTCGGAGGAGATAACTTTGACCAGAAGATCATCGACTGGATCGCTGAAGAATTCAAGAAAGAGAACGGTATAGATCTCCGTAATGATAAAATGGCGCTTCAAAGGCTTAAAGAGGGCGCGGAGAAAGCAAAGTGTGAACTTTCTTCCAACCTCCAGACAGAGATCAACCTTCCTTTTGTTACCGCGGACGCTTCGGGGCCGAAACATCTTGCTTTGACATTGACCAGGGCGAAACTGGATCAGTTGGTAGGAGATCTTATCGAGAGGACAAAGAAGCCATGTCTCAACGCTCTTAAGGACGCGGGGTATGCCGCCGGTGATATCGACGAGATAATACTTGTGGGTGGTCAGACGCGTATGCCTAAGGTCCAGGAAACGGTTAAGGAAATATTCGGGAAGGAACCGCATAAAGGGGTTAACCCTGATGAAGTTGTCGCTATCGGTGCCGCTATACAGGGTGGGGTTTTGAGTGGTGACGAAGGCCTTTCGGATGTAGTGCTCCTTGACGTTACACCGCTTTCACTGGGGATAGAGACCCTGGGCAGCGTAATGACCAAGCTTATCGAACGTAATACGACAATTCCTACCAAGAAGAGTCAGATATTTTCGACTGCGGCAGATAACCAGACAGCGGTTTCTATTCATGTTCTTCAGGGGGAAAGAGGGATGGCAACAGATAACCGTACGCTTGGTCGTTTTGATCTCGTAGGCATTCCGCCCGCTCCCAGAGGTATTCCTCAGGTAGAGGTAACGTTCGATATAGACGCTAACGGGATCGTTCATGTGTCGGCGAAGGATAAAGCTACAGGGAAAGAACAGTCGATCCGCATAGAGTCTTCAAGCGGTCTATCAAAAGAAGAAATAGAGAAGATGAAAGAGGACGCGAAGTCTCACGAGAGTGAGGATAATCAGAAAAAGGAACTGGCCGAAGCGCGCAATCAGTTGGACACTCTGGTATACGCTACAGAAAAAGCGCTTAAGGATTTTGCTGAAAAAGTCGGCGATGATGACAAGAAGAACATCAATGAAGCTTTGGAGAAGTCCAAAAAGGCCTTAGCCGCGGAAAATTTAGATGAGATAAAAAAGGCCCAGGAAGAATTGCAGAAAGTAAGCCATAAGTTGTCTGAAGAAGTATACAAGCAGGCACAGGAGCAGGCACAGGCCGGGCAGCAAGAGGGCGCGCCAGGCGCGGACGGTACCGCGGGCGGCGAACAAAAAGCTGAAGAAGATGTTGTAGACGCGGATTATAAAGTAGACGAAGAGAAGAAATAGAGTCCCATGAAAATAGACTATTACGAATTACTCGAGGTTAGCCATACGGCATCCGTCGATGAGATAAAAAAATCGTACAGGAAGCTCGCGGTAAAATACCACCCGGATAAGAACCCCGGAGATAAAGAAGCCGAAGATAAGTTCAAGGAAATATCGCATGCCTACGAGATCCTGAGCGATCAGACCAAACGACAGCAGTATGACCAGTTTGGGGAAAGCGCGTTTCAGTATGGCGCGGGCGGAGGGGGAGGATTCCATGACCCCTCTGATATCTTCCGTGAAGTTTTTGGCGGAGGTTTTGGCGATATCTTTGAAAATATGTTCGGTTATGGCGGGTCTTCCGGACGGGGCGGGGCCAGGCGGGGCAGAGACCTGGAGTACAGTATCAAACTGGATTTTCTTGAAGCAGTTAAAGGTACGAACAAGCAAATAAAGGTTCGCAGGTATGAGACATGTTCGGTATGTAACGGTACCGGGGCCAAAGCCGGATCCGGTAAAATAACTTGCTCTCAATGCGGTGGCGCGGGACAGATCAACCAAACTAACGGATTTTTCAGCGTGTCGCGAACTTGCAGCAAATGCAACGGGGTCGGCGAAATAATTAAAGAAGTTTGTCCTGAGTGCGGCGGTGTTCAGCGAAAGGAAGTTACTAAAAAGATAGATGTGGATATACCGCCGGGGGTAGATACAGGCGTGAGGCTGCGTCTTACAGGAGAAGGTGAAGCGGGCACGAATGGCGGACCTTCAGGGGATCTCTATGTCGCGATCTCGACCGGTAAGCACAAGTTTTTCTCCCGACGTGATTACGATCTGTTATGTGAAATACCGGTCTCGTTCACACAATTGGTTTTTGGTGATGAGATCCAAGTTCCCGGCATAGAAAAGGATGTTGATCTGGAGATACCGTCGGGTACCCAGAGTGTAAGAGTATTTCGTTTAAAGAACAAAGGGATCAAACGTCTGGATGGGAGGGGTAGAGGAGATCAGCTTGTGAGAGTACAGGTAGAGACTCCGACGCATCTTAACGCTCAGCAAAAGAAGATATTAAAAGAATTCGATGAAGTAACGGGCAATAAAGCGGCGGTGGTGGATAACGAGGGTTTAGTCGATAAGGTTAAAAAGATATTTCAGTAACATCGATTTTCAATGGATACCCGCTTTCCAGACTGTGTCATAACGTAGGGGCTTGATTTATCGAGCCCGTTATATCGGGTTCGATGAATCGAACCCCTACAATATAGTGCATGCAGTCCTTTACAAAGTGACTTGCAACACAGTTTGTTCGCGGGAATGACAGGCTTGAGGAGGAAATATGCCGACATATGATTATAAGTGCGGAAAATGTGATCATCTTTTTGAGGTTTTTCAGAGTATGACGGACGAACCTTTAAAGGACTGCCCTGAGTGCGACGGGGAAGTGAAAAGGCTCATAGGTTCAGGAGCGGGGATCATTTTTAAAGGCAGCGGATTTTATCAGACCGATTATAAAACTTGCTCCCCGGAAACTAGCGCAAAAAAAGGCTCTCCCTGTGAAGAATCAGGAAAATGTCCGTGTAAGGGATGATATGTTCAACTGGCTTAAGCAGGATAAAAGTATCTACGCGTGGGTTCCGGCTACAATGTGGATGTCGGTTATACTTTTGTTTTCTGTGTTACCATTTCCCGATGGGTTAGCTCTTGTAGTCAGCCCCTTTGACAAGTTAATTCATTTTGCTGAATACGCTATTCTGGCATTATTGATCATGGGGGCTTTATATCGTTCCGAAACGGCAACGTTTGAAAAAAATGCCTTATTTACGTTGATATTGGCCGGGGGTTATGGTATTGTAATGGAATTGTTGCAGCACTTTGTTCCCGGCAGGGCGATGGAGCTGTATGATATGGTTGCCGATATTGTTGGTGTAGCAACCGGAATAATTCTGGGAAAGTTGGTATTATGGCGAAAATAAAGCCTTTTAAAGGCCTATTATACAACAGCGGTAAGATCAATAGTGGCTATTCAAGTGTTGTTGCCCCTCCTTATGATGTTATTTCTGAATGCATGAGGGATGAATTGTATCAGAAAAACCCTTACAATGTCATAAAGCTCATACTTGGCAAATCTTCAGAAAAAGACACTCCGCAAGACAATAAATACATACGCGCTGAAAGATCTCTTGATCAATGGCAGGATGAAAATATTCTTGTAAGGGACAACGATGAATCGTTTTACGTATACTCGCAGGAGTATGAATGTAAGGGGAAACAGTGCCGTCGTATAGGTTTTTTGGGCCTTATGAAGATAGAGGAATCAAAAGGCGAAATTGTCTTACCACATGAGAAAACCCATTCCAAGCCTAAAGAGGATAGGATGAACCTGATAAAGCGGGTCAAGAGCAACCTTAGTCCCATATTTACCTTGGTAGACGATGAGACCGGTGTGATAGACGAAGAGTTGGAGAAGAGTATATCTTTGTCGGATCCGGTGGCGGATGTTGAAGTGAACGGACAGAGGCACAAGCTCTGGAGGCTTTCGGATGAGGCATCTATTAACGCTATAATTTCGGTAATGAAGGAGAAGAAGGTATTTATTGCCGATGGTCATCACCGTTATGAGGTAGCAAGCTCATATCGCAACCTGCGTCGAGAAGAGAAGGGATATGATGGAAGTGCCGACTACGTTATGATGTATTTCGCGAATATGGCGGACCGAGACAATCTTACGGTTATGGCGACCCACCGGGTAATAAAGGATATGTCAGTTTCGGATGAGAAGGAAGTGGCCGAAAAGCTGAGTGAATATTTTGATATAGTTGAATGTGCTTCTCTCGAGGATCTTACATCGGAGATGGAGAAAGCGGATACTGATGAAAAGGTTTTTGGATATTTCGCGGGTAAACAATATTTGTTGATAAAAGCTAAAGATCCGAAAGCGCTTTCGACTCTTATGCCCGATGATAAGTCTGAGGCATGGAAGCAACTGGATGTTAGTGTGTTACACGCGGCCATATTCGACAAGTTGTTGTCTATAAACAATAACGAGGGAAATATAACTTATGTCAGAGACTCTGACGAGGCTGATGAAAAGGTAGCTGATGGAAGCCACGTTGGCGCGTTTTTTATGAACCCGACACGGGTAGAGCAGCTAAAGGCTGTGGCTGAACTCGGTGAGATGATGCCTCAGAAATCAACATACTTTTATCCTAAGCTTTTAACCGGACTGGTGATCAATAAGTTCTAGGAGCACAAATGGCTTTTTTTTCAAAAAAACCTATTTTTGGCCTTTCTCGAAAGAAAAAGAAGAAAGATGTCCCCGATGGTATGTGGACAAAATGTACCAAGTGCGGAGAGCTGCTCTTCAATAAAAATCTTAAAGAAAATCTTGAAGTATGTCCTAAGTGTGATTATCACTTCAGGATGACTGCCCCTGAGAGGATAGACAGCATTATAGATGCCGGATCGTTCCGTGAGATGTACAAAGATATGGTAAGTAAGGATCCGCTTAAGTTTAAGGGGCCGAGCGATTATCCCACCAAAATAAAAAGAGATCAAAAGAAAACCGGCCTTAAAGATGCCGCCATTGTAGGTGAAGGTCTGCTCAATGGCAGACGTATGGCTCTTGCGGTAACCGATTGTCGTTTTATTATGGGGTCGATGGGGTCGGTAGTAGGCGAAAAGATAACCAGGTTGATAGAGCATGCCGATGCCGAGAAGATCCCGCTTGTTATCGTTTCCGGTTCCGGTGGCGGAGCAAGAATGTACGAAGGCCTTTTGTCGTTGATGCAGATGGCCAAGACAAGTGTCGCGCTTGATAGATTGAATAAAAATGGTGGTTTATTTATTTCGGTATTAACTAATCCCACTATGGCCGGTGTCATGGCTAGTTTCGCCTCTTTGGGAGACATAATACTGGCTGAACCCGAAGCGCTTATAGGGTTTACCGGTCCCAGGGTTATCGAGCAGACAATAAAACAGGAACTCCCGGAAGGGTTCCAGAGTTCGGAATTTCTTTTAAAGCATGGACTTATAGACATGATCGTTCACAGGCTTGAACTTAAAGAAAGATTATTCAAGTTGGCGGAATATTTTAATACGGAGACTATAAAGAGTTCGTAATTGTAGGGGCACGGCATGCCGTGCCCCTACACTCTGAGGCTGAAAGTAAGCTTTCATTTAACCCTGCAAGGTGATTGAATGGCGCAAGTTAGTCTGGAAAATGTTAGTAAATATTTTGGTAAAGACATAAAAGCCGTTGACAATATAAGCTTTGGTGTAAATAACAAAGAGTTTGTTGTTCTTGTAGGTCCTTCCGGCTGCGGAAAATCTACTACACTTCGTTTAGTGGCCGGTCTGGAAGCCGCCACCGAAGGTGACATATTCATCGGCAACAAAAAAGTTAACGATATTCCTCCCAAAGATAGAGACATAGCGATGGTATTTCAGAACTATGCTCTTTATCCTCATATGTCGGTTTATGAGAATATGGCCTTTGGCTTGAAGCTTAAAAAATATCCCAAAGATGAGATAGACGCGAGAGTTAAAGAAGCCGCCGGCATATTGGGCTTAGAAAACCTGTTAGCTAGAAAGCCTAAAGAACTTTCCGGCGGACAGCGCCAGCGTGTGGCGGTTGGCCGGGCCATCGTACGCAAACCCATGGTATTTTTGTTTGATGAACCTCTAAGCAACCTTGACGCTAAGCTTAGGGTGCTGATGAGAACGGAATTCCAGCGATTGCATACAAGGCTCCAGTCAACAATGATATATGTGACCCATGACCAGACAGAGGCTATGACTCTGGGGGACAGGATAGTTGTTATGAAGGACGGTATTATTCAGCAGATAGATACCCCTTCTAACGTATATAGTTCTCCGGCCAATAAGTTCGTCGCGAGTTTTATCGGAGCACCGCCCATGAATTTTATGGAGGGAAAGATATTCAAAAAAGAGAAGAAATTATATTTTGACGAGGGTAATTTCAGGATAAAGATAGTTGAAGGTATGTATGACGCTCTTGAAGGCTATGTTGATGGCAGGGTAATTCTGGGTGTAAGGAGTGAAAATATTTACGATAAACTTTTTGTGTCAGAAACCGCTCCGGAAAATATAGTAACAATGACGTGTGAATTGGTGGAACACCTGGGATCTGAAGTGTATATACATTTGAGTACAGGCAAACACGTGATCGTGGCTCGTGTCGCCGGAGACGCTAATCCGCAGGTAAATCAGGATATGGACGTCGTTTTTGATATGAGCAAAATACATTTTTTTGACAAAGCTACTGAGAAGACAATTATATAAACTTTTCTAATGACTCCTTTTAAAAAGCGGAATCTTCTTATTCCCATTTCCGTTGCTCTTTTTGCGGTTATACTTTATAGCCTCAACAAGTTTGTCCCGTCCTTAAAAAGCCATATCCAACACCTGGAGATCATCGCGATCAGCCTTATGATCCTGATGAGCCTCGTTGTTATGCTTCTGTGGATATCATTGGGTGTCTTCGGAGGTCTGGCGTCCTTTCTGATAGCTATGATCTTTTTGTATAGGCCACTGACGGATATGAACCCTTACTATTACAGCGTTCTGATCGCGGCCTTTTTCTTGAGTAGCTTTATAGGCTATCATATTTTTCGTAAGATCAATGTCTCCAGCCAGAAATATACGGTGACAATGGAAAAGATAGTAGAAGACACTAATCTTATTCGGAATCATCTGAAAAATCGTCGTGCGGAAGTGGCTGCCGTTGATGTTAAAGTTGATAGCCTTTTGAAGCTTAAAAATATAGCTGACCAGTTAAGCCTGTCGCTTTCATCGGAGAAGATTGTTAAAATCGTTACAGAACAAACATTTGATATTTTCGCCGAGAATAGAAGAGTTTTATTGTTTACGGTAAATGAGAGGACCAAAGAGCTCATACTGTCTTCTACATCAAAAAGCGACAAGCGTCAGACATTTACCACAAAGAATGGCGGTATATTTGAAAGATGGACCTTAAAGAACATGAAAAGCCTTCTTATTAAGGACATAAAGCAGGATTACAGATTTTCCATAGCGAATGAAGAACTTAGTGACGATGCTGTTTCCGTGATGATAAAGCCGCTTATAGTCGAGGGGAATGTCCTGGGATTACTTAGAGTTGATTCACCGGATGATACATCTTTCGCACAGCATGAATTGCGCATATTGGATATTATCGGTGAGATCGCTGCGGTCGCGCTGGAAAACGCGAGTCTCTATCACAAAACGGAAGAGTTGGCTATAAGGGATAGTTTGACAGGGCTATACGTACATAGGTATTTTATGGAGCGCCTTGAAGAAGAGGTGAAACGAGCTTTGCATTCAGGGGGCACTTTCGCGATGATCATGATGGACATAGATAATTTTAAGGAATTTAACGATCAGCACGGACATATCGCGGGGGACATGGTCCTGAAAAACATAAGCAGGGTATTGAAATCCAAGGTTTCCGCGGGTGACATTATCGGCAGATATGGTGGTGAAGAATTCGCGTTTATGGTTCTTGGAAGTGGGAAAAAAGAAACTCTCCGGCTTGCTGAAGAGATCAGGGAGGATATCAGTAATGCTACGGTTACCATAAGAAGAATAAAATACGCGGTTACTGTTTCTGTAGGGGTCGCTATTTTCCCGGAGGATGCCAAGCATAGGGAAGATATTGTCTGGGAAGCCGATAAATGTCTTTACGAGGCTAAGGCCAAAGGAAAGAATATGGTATGTTCAAAATAAAACCGACGATAATATTCGGGTTAAATATACTGCTGGTTCTCGCTAGTTGGATCTGTTACAAGTATCCGCACGGGGATGAATATCTGGTTCTGTTTATGATCTCTTTGATCTTCATGGTGGCACCGTTCGCGATGTCAGTTCGCCTTATAGTGGGATTACTTGCCTTTAATCTCGCGTTTTTCATTTTTTACCTATGTATAGGGGTTTTAAACAGGGTCGATGTAGCGGTTCTATTATTGCTTTTTACCGCGGCCAGCGGGGTAAGCGCATTGGTGGGATCTTTGATCTCGTCGTTCGATCTGTATTATAAATTTTCCGTTACGGGTAAGCAGAAAGTATATAATGGTGTGGTCGGTGAGTTGGAGTCCGTAGATAGGAGAGGGCGAAAAGTTGAAAATGAAATGAGCCGAATGTCACGTTTATACGAGATAACGAAGCGGCTCGTTCCTACATTGACTTTTGAGGATCTGGTAAATGTAACATTTGATTTTCTTGAAGAGAATTTCAAGTTCCGAACGATGCATCTGGTGATATTCGATGAAAACAATATCCCCCGGAGTATAGCTAAAACCGTTGGAGAAGACGATTATTATGAGGATGAAGAAATGGTGCTGGATCATGATAAGGTCGTTGATCATCTCCAGGGTAAAGAATTTAAGCCGTTCTTTCTCGACAGAGACGAAGAGAAAGAACTTTTTGCCGCGGCGAAGGTTCGTTCGGACACTTTTATGGTTTTCCCTTTATTCGCGGCGGAAAGATTATGCGCGGTATTGGCGATAGAGGGCGCGTCCAGAACGAGTTATGGCAGGTTTCGTCTTCTTGTGCCTCAGATAGTTCTGGAACTTCGAAAAGTAGAGTTATATGAACAGGTTCAGAAACTTTCAATAATCGACGGACTTACCGAAGTGTATTTGAGGCGGTATCTTATGGATCGATTGGAAGAGGAAGTGGAAAGAGCTGGTCGTCTGGGCCTGACCTTTTCTGTAGGCATGGTGGATATCGACCGTTTTAAAGAGTGCAATGATAAATATGGGCATATGGTGGGGGATGCTATCCTCAAAAAGGTCGCTGGAAGATTGAAAAAGTCCGTACGTGAGGTCGATATGATCGCACGGTATGGCGGAGAAGAATTTTGTATCGTACTTCCGGAAACGTCCAAAAAAATTGCCGCTACTGTCGCGGAACGGTTACGGTCGACTGTAGCTTCGAAAGAGATAAAAGCTTTTGATGAGAAGATCCGCTCGACCGTAAGTATCGGGATAGCGACTTATCCTGAAGATGCTCAGGATGTGACATCGCTTATAGATAAAGCGGATATGGCGCTTTATAAAGCGAAACGTAACGGGCGAAACGCGGTATGTGTCGCGTAAATAGGTGGGGACTGTCCCAAGCGGCGAAGCCGCGCGTGGACTGTCCCCACCTATAAAAAGCCCTGTGAGGATTATGGCTGTTGTGATATACTGTTTGCGACATGAATAAGATTATAAGAATAATATTGGCAATCGCTTTTTTATGTATTCCGGCTACTGTTTTCGCGGAGAACAAGAAGGTTGAAGATGTTCTCAAAATGAAGCCGGGGCAGTCTATAATTGTTGACGGCGATTCGGTGGAATTTTTCGAGGAGCAGGGTAAGATAGTCGCTGAGGGCAACGTTTCAATTACATACGGTGATATAAGACTTACCTGTGACAGGATAGAAGTCGATTCTAAAGCGCAAAAGGCTCTTTGTGAAGGTAATGTCCGCGTAGAACAGCCGGAAGGTGTTCTTACCGGGGACAATATCTGGTACGATTTTAAAAAGAGGGAAGGTCAGATAATTTCCGGTGAGGTTAAAGCCTATCCCTGGTTTGGCCGGGCGGACGAGACCGCGCAAGTCGCGGAGAATGAATATCTCTTGCGAAACGGATATATTTCAACCTGCGAATTAGAAGAGCCTCATTATCGCATAAAAGCTCAGGAAATACGGGTTTTCCCGAATGACAAGGTTATAGCGAAGAACGCGTTCATGTATATCGGAAAGGTTCCCGTTCTATGGTTTCCTTATTATTACCAGCCCATCATTAACACTAAAGCAAAAGTCCAGTTTATTCCCGGTGTGAACAGTGACTGGGGATATTTTCTCCTTTCGGCCTGGCGGGTTCACATAAAAGGGCAGACCAAGGTTGACGTGTTAATAGATTATCGTCACAAGAAAGGTTTCGCCGAAGGCGCTAATCTGTATTATCATGCCGAAGATTTCGGAGCGCCCGAACTGGGAGAGGGAGTATTCCGTTCGTATTTTATCCACGAAAACGATGTTGGAACATACGAAAAAGACGCGGACAAAGATGTAAGGCTGCGTAAACGGTTCAAGTGGAAACACCGGATCGATTTTGATCGGGATACGGTCGGGATGTTGGAGTTTAACAAGATGAGCGATAAGGATGTTTTAAAAGATTATTTTTACAATGAGTTTGAAGAGAATAGCCAGCGGTCTCCTAATTTCGCTTCGATCATTTCCACTAAACAGAATTATTCGTTTGGTCTGCGATTTGACAGACGTTACAATATTTTTAATACGGTAACACAGCGTCTGCCAGAATTAAAGTTAGAGGTTCCTGATCAGAGGTTGTGGGAAACACCTTTTTACTACAGTACGGACCTGTCCGCTACGGTTTTTGCCAAAGAGTACCGCTTTGAAGAGAAACCTCCCGAGAAAGTCGAGCGGTTCGATTATTTGCACAAACTTTCATATATTACTAAACTGGGACCGTTGAATTTAACCCCGTTCGGAACTTTTGAGGAAACGATCTATAACCGCAATAAATGGAAAAATAATGTTATTACCAGGGAGGCGTTCGGCGCCGGGTTGAATTCTTTTTTGAGATTCTACAGGATATATGATTTTGAGACGGACGCGATGGGGCTTGATATTAACGGTCTTCGGCATATTGTTGTCCCGAGCGCTTAATATTATCACAGGCATCAGCCTTCGGTTGATAAGGATAATCTTTACCAAATGGATGATATCGATGCTCTTGAAAAAGAGAATCAGGTAACGCTTTCTCTTGAAAATAAATTGCAGACAAAACGCGGCGCAGAAGGTAGCCGCACATCGACGGATCTGGTAAGGTTTATCGTTAGTTCGGATTACTTGTTCCGGATGGAAAAGATAAGCGAAAAATTTGATCTGAAAAAGAATGGTAAATTTCGGAACCTTAAGTTTGACCTGGAATTAAGTCCGTATACCTGGTTTTTTGTAGATAGTGAACTTATGGTCGCTCCTAAAAACCAGGCTGTAAAGTCAGGTTACATCGAAACGTCTTTTCGCCCGGTGGATTACTTTAGCATGGCACTGGGGTACAGGTATGAGAAAATTTCTCCGGATCCCCGTAACCAGCTGACATTTGACATACAATATGTCTTGAACCCGAAGTGGAAATTAGGTCTCTATGAGAGATTTGATCTGCATAAAGGATTGATAGAGGAGCAACAAATATCCATTACCAGAGATCTGCATTGCTGGGAAGCTGAGTTTGTATATGATGTTGAAGGAAGCAACTTCCTTAAAGACGACTTCACAATATGGATAGCTTTCACGATCAAGGCATTCCCGGATCTTCAATTGGGACTGAGCCGGTCATTTGCCAAGCGCCCCCCAGGCGCTATGCGGCGATAATTGAACCCCCAGAAAACAGGGACGTCACCCATTTTGTAATAGTTCGGTTCTCCGAAGCGAATACGTTCCTTCTCCCCTGTCATCTTGAGCGAGTGAGCCGCCTGCCGAAGGCAGGAAGGCGAACGAGTCGAAAGATCTTTTTTATCCATAATTTTTGATAATCAGACATTTTGTGATA
>JAJRVD010000049.1 GCA_024277375.1 Candidatus Omnitrophota bacterium
CACCTTTCTTTTTAGGCGGCGGTTGTGGTGGATCCTGTTTTGGAGGTTTTTTCTTTTTGGATCGCTTGAAAAAATCAGACTTGAATTTGTTGAGTTCGAACCTGAGAAGTGATAGTTCTTCTTGCTGGGCTTTAATTTGCTTCTCGAATTTGGCACAATCTTTACAATTGCTCAATTGGTACACTCCTTTTTGTCGGAAGTGTATCACATTAATTCAGATTTGCAAAAAATATAACCTTAAAAAGATCTTTCGACTTGCTCGTCGTTTCACTCCTCACTCGCTCAAGATGACAGGGGAGCAGAGCTATTCTCTGCGGAGAACTGAACTATTACCCTGGAAGGCTTAAGGAATGGGCAGAGTCAAAGGCTCTAAACCCTAAGGTTATCTAATTCAGCTTGATTTGCAGATGAGGCAGAAATGGTCTCCGGCTTACCATCCGGAGCTATTTGATAAGTAACTTTAAGATCTTGCCCCTCCTCCATGTCGCTATATCTTGCGATAATACTAGCGGCTTTTTGGAGAGCTTCTTCACTGAAAGTGCCCCTTGCTATTCCCACGGGACCCGGAACATCGGTAGTACTAAAACATATATCATTTTCTCTTGCGAGGTTTGAAAGCGTGTTATTCTCTTTTTCATTTCTACCGACAATAAATACAGCCTCCGGAGAAAACCTGAACACCCTTCCGGTCTTTAAGAGCCTTACGTCATTAGTGTCAAAATTCGGTTTGCACTTCATAAGGTCACGAAACTTTTTGGCAAACTCATTGTCAGTCAACAAACACCCTCCTGCCGGACACGGATAATCATTTATACCCAATTCTTCGGCTAAAGCTATTTGTGGTTTCCTGCAACGTCCGCTTATCTCTAGGAATTTTTCCCTATCGACCCACCCTTCTTTTTCAGGAATGCTGGGGTCGAAAAGTTTTGCCGATAATGGCCGCACAAGAAGCCCACTGAGCCCGCTTTCAGTTTCTATTATCCGCATGGCATCTCTTCTCTGCGACATCGGCCGCTCACCAAGAACTTCACCGGTAATAATAAAAGAAGCTCCCACCTCTTCCATATAAGCCTTAGCTTTTTTAAACATATATATGCGGCAATCCAAACAAGGATTGAGGTTACGACCGTACCCATGCTTAGGATTTTTTACTATTTCGTAAAAGTCAGAACTGATCTCAAAAACTTTCAGCTTTATCCCAAGTTCGTCTGACGCCGACTGACTTGCCAAACAGGTCTTTCCTCCTGAAGTGCAATTACAAAAAACCGTGAGAAAATTCACCGCCTCAACTTCAATTCCCTGCTCCAGTATCATTTTAGTAGCTACGATACTATCCAATCCACCTGACATTAACGATATCGCTTTCATTCGTCTACACTCCTACCCAATCTTTAAGAACAGGTTGATATCCCTTACCCGACAACATCTTCTTTATTTCATCCACGTCTCTTTCATCGAATATTTCAAACTGTACCGGTTTATCTACGGAGCCTGACTTTACCGTATGACCGCCTACCGCGGTAGTAGAACCCGCGGACATTTTTGTTATACCCAGCGGCATAAGATTTTCTCTAAAAACCGCGTCCTCGCGAGTCGATAACGTAATCCCCAAGCGCGGCATAAATGTACGCAAAGCGACAACAGCCTGTACTATATTCGCGTCCGTAACACCATGTTCCGGTTTAAATTCACCGTCATGCGGCCGTATCCTTGGCAACGAAACACCTACTTCCGTATCCGGAAAATTATCCTGAAGATATTTAGCGTGAAGTCCCGCGAAGAAAACTTCCTTTCTCCAATCGGCAAGCCCCAAAAGAACGCCTATATTTATCGTACGTATACCTCTTTTTGCCGCTCTCTCAGGAGCATCCAATCTGAATAAATAATCTTTTTTGGGTCCGCCAAGATGAACACTGTCATAAATATCTCTATCATAAACTTCCTGATATATCGTAAGACCGTCAACACCACTCTCGATTAGCTCACCATATTCATCTTCAGTAAGCGCGTATATCTCGATCGATATGGAAGTAAAATATTTTTTAAGCACCTCCACGCAGTCTTTAATGTAGGATACGGGGCTTTCTTCGCGTGAACTCCCGGTCAGAATAAGCACATGCTTAAGTCCGGTAGAGGCTATAAAAGCGGCTTCTGTCTCAACTTCCCGGAGGCTCAGCTTTTTTCTTCGTATCGGGTTTTTCACGTTAAAACCACAATATATGCATTCATTCGTACAATAATTCGACAAATACAATGGCGTATACAACTGCATTGTTTTACCAAAATTACGAACAGTGATCTCATGCGCCTTTTGCGCTATCTGTTCCAAAAAGGGCACAGTTTTCGGGGAAAGAAATGTAAGAAGCCGCTTAACCTCAAAAGGCTGATCCCCTGAAATCGCTTGCGCACTTCCGGTAAAAAAACCATCAAGATCAAATTTCTCATACTGTCTATATATGTCGTAAAAACTCATAATAATTCATCATTCCTGCGAAACTTCTACCGGATGTCATTCCACTGAACAGGCTGTGTCGCAAGTCACTTTGTGAAGGACTGCATACAACATATTGTAGGGGTTCGATTCATCAAACCCGATATAACGGGCTTGATAAATCAAGCCCCTACATTATGAGACAGACTGGAAACCGGGAATCCATTCCTCTTCCCGCGCTTCAACATCTCACTTTTTTACTTCTTATTTCTTGATCTTTACAACTACGGATCATGAACTATCGACTATGGACTATTTGTCATCCCGAGCAAGAACGAAGGCCGAGCCGAGAGATCTATTTAAAACCTCTACTTCTATTCTTCCCTTAAAAATCCTGTCAGAGGCGATGACGCCTCAGCATACTCGCCACTCGGAGCATGACCTGCCAAATATGACAACCTGCCCGCTTGGACAGCCAAACTAAAAGCTCTTGCTGTCTTTACCGGATCGCGACTTATCGCGACTGCCGTATTAACAAGCACCGCGTCACAACCCAACTCCATACACTGTGCCACGTCAGAAGGCCTGCCCAAACCGGCATCAACAATAATAGGAACTTTTATTTCATCAACCAATATCCTTACTATCTCTTCTGTCTTAAATCCCCGGTTGCTCCCTATAGGCGACCCAAGCGGCATAACCGCGGCGGCACCTGCTTCTTCCAATCTTTTGGCCGTTATCAAGTCCGGCATCACATAAGGCAAAACGGTGAACCCCTCTTTAACAAGGATCTCAGTTGCCTTTAATGTCTCAGCGTTATCCGGAAGTAAATATTTATTGTCAGGTATGACCTCTATCTTGATCCACGTACCGCCACCTCCTGCTTTGGCTATATGCGCTATCCTCACAGCCTCATCGGCATTGCGCGCGCCTGAAGTATTTGCCATAAGAATACAACGCCCCGGGATGTGGTCCAGTATATTCTCATCACTGGAAGATGCATCAACTCGCCTTAACGCGACGGTCACGACTTCAGCTCCCGAGGCCTCCAGCACTTCTCTAACTATTCTCTTGTCTGAGAATTTACCGGTACCAAGAAAAAACCTGTTTTTTATATTTTTGTCGCCGATTCTTAGCAGATCTTCCACGCGTTTACCCTCCGCCCATAAAGGTTATAATCTCAACAGTGTCACCCTCTCGCAATGAAACTGCCTGCCATTTCTCCGCAGGGATTATCTCAAGATTATGTTCGATTACTATTCGTTTCTGGTTCAATCCTTTATCTTCAACAAGATCATTAATATTGATCTTGCCTGAAACATTCTCTTCCTTGCCGTTAATTCTGATTATCATTATTACGCGGGCACGTATTCAGCTATTTTGCTCTTGAATGCCGCTACCTTCTCTGGAATATTTTCGGCTTGAACTATAGCCCTGATAACCGCTATATTCTTAGCCCCTTTTTCTAATAACGTATCTATATTATCCAAGTCTATGCCGCCTATAAATACCACGGGTTTGGTGGCCATGTCCAGGACTTTCTCCACAAGAGAATCCCCTATGATGTAATCTTTAGTTTTTGTCGAAAATATCGGCCCAAAGGCTATATAATCCACATTGCTCCCGTTTGCTCTTTCAAACTGTTCTACTGAATGCGTAGAGATCCCCATAATTCTATCGTTTCCTATAATGCTACGCGTCTTTTCAATAGGATACTCTTCCACGTCTTCCTGTCCCAAATGAACCCCATCAGCACCCACCTCTTTCGCTAAATCTGGATCATCATTAACTATAAATACCGTATCACTTTGTGAACATATACTCACCAATTCCCGCCCTAAACCCATCAATTCCTCTCGCGACTTCCCCTTCTCCCTCATTTGCAATATATCAACCCCGCTAGACACTGCCGCTCGAGCAATATCCACCAACCCCCTGCCTTCTGCATACTCCTGACTGCTAACCAGATATAAGCTATAATCAACAATTTTCTTCATCTCGAGTATATTAACACATCCCACCAATTTCCACAATCCCCATAATCCCTCCAGCGTACCACTCCCATACCGTACCACTCCCATACCGGGTTTGAACCAAACTGGTTTAAACCAAACCCGGTATGGGAGTGGTTATTTTATATTTTTTGAATGTATTTGCCTCAAAAAAGTGTCTTATACTAGTGAGGGGGGTAAGATGATCTTCTCTCATTAATTTTCTTAATAAAAGGAGGCTTATATGCCAATACGAAACGCACCATTAGTAAATCATGAAATATATCATATCTACAACAAAAGCATTGCTGGTTTTAAGATCTTTAATACCACAACCGATTACAACCGAATGTTGTCAGAATTGGATTTTTATTCCCTAGAAAACCCTCCATGCAAGTTTTCGGAATATGAAAATATGAAAATTATCTTGCCGTCTGACTATTTTGATATATCTGACAATCTCACAAAACTTGTCGAAATATTAGCATTTTGCATAATGCCAACACATATACATCTCATCCTCAAACAACTTATAGAAGGCGGCATCTCAGAATTCATGCAAAAGATCCTATTAAGCTACAGCAAATATTTCAACTTAAAACACAACAGAAAAGGACCTTTATGGGAAAGCCGTTTCAAGAACATACTGGTAAACACTGACGAACAATTTCTTCATCTTACGCGGTATATACATCTAAATCCAGTTACTGCGCACTTGGTTGAAAAGCCGGAGGATTGGCAATATTCTTCATATGCAGAATACCTTACTCGCACAAATCACAAGAACTTATGTAATGACTATTCTAGACATTTAAATATGAACATCGCGGCTTATAAGAAATTCGTAAATGACCATATTGGATACCAAAGAGAATTAGCACAGATAAAGCACCTCGCACTTGAGTAAACCACTCCCATACCGGGTTTAGTTCAAACCCGGTATGGGAGTGGTTTGTATCTGGGTTTTATGCTGAGAGCTGGGCTTTGTATAGGAGTTTTATGTTGATATCATCGTATTTTATGAGCTTGGCGTTGGGAGTTACGAGATAATAGGTTTCTCCTTCTACTTTAAGTATGGTTACATTTTCGTCGGTGTTGTCTCCGTGCCGACCCTGCTCATGCTCCATAATCCGGCGGAGAGTTTCAAGGAGGGCGATATAGCCCCTGATATCCAAGTTCCTATTGTCTACGGCATATAAACTAGCATTCGCTAAATCCTTAAAACCTGTTGATGTAACAGTAGCTACATCAGCGATGGTTATCACTTTTATGTCATTGCCATTAATGCTTTTATTATTTTTTATGATCTTTACTTTCGCAGCGCCTATGCCCGCCAAAAGTTTTTCATCTGGACGATCAACAAAGGCTATTCCTCTTTCCGTACAATATTGACGTATACCAACAACAATCTCATTAAGCTCGTCATAATAAGGACCTCCTCTCTCATAGCCCTTTATCCAATTTGTCCCCAAAGCTATGATCGTAGGCTCCTCTACTTTTTTGTCAGCAATAAGTTTCACATTATCAGTACAACGAATAGCCTGAATACGTTCGGCTTTTTCTTCCGGTGATTCTTCTTCTACTAATTCCTCCCCCATCAAAACCTCTCCGACGATCTCTTTAATCTCAGAGATCTTATGCTGATATTCTTCCTTGGACAATACTTCTCGCCATTTGTCATTTTTCTGCAATTTAGCCATGATCGCGAGTAAGTTTTTCAGGCTTTCTTGTTTTTGCGGGGTATCATACGATATGATTAGATCGGCATAAGACAATAAATTTTCCGCGGCGTCTTTAACATTTGCGGCGCTCGAAGAATACCCCGCTTCTTCTATGATCAAATAATTCACTAATCTTCCGACATCTCCATGCTGAACTAGAGTTAAATCTTGTTTTTTTGACGATATTTCTATTCCTTTAAGCAATAAATACGCGGTCTCTATTTTAGCTTTCATATCTTTATTACTTACTCTTCCCTGGCCAGTCAATAGATCGATCTCTTCACCCCTAACGGTAAAGAGGAGCTTATGCGTTATGGCCTGATACAGATCTGTAGTAAGCCCCGACGAAGGGTTCAAAAAAAGCTCCCTAAGAGTCAGATGTCTGCCTAAGGCTTTACTCCACATAAGGGTACTAAGCCCCTTATATTCGTTTTTATCTATTATTCGTTTATTTAATTCATTTAAAACTTCGGCATCAGACAAACTATCAATTCCATAAAATGCCTCTTTTTTAATAATATGATCCGGGGTTAAAAAAATTGACATCATTTCTTCAATATCAGGAGTATTGCTCCTGTTAATGAAATTTTTTATCCAGGGGTTGTTTATAAGACGCCATGTGTTATCAGCAACTTGTTCCCCGGGTATGATTGATGCTATTCTGTGCCCAAAATCAACATTTATTATGTATTTAGCATTTTTCTTTGAGGGGAGAATATTTGATTGAAAGTCAGGCATAAGTTCGGTTTTCCAATGGATATCCAGATCTTCTTCACTACGGGGATATGGTCGTGTTTTCTCCTGTTCAGATTTCCATTGCCGTATATGCTCCAAATTCGCTTTCATATATACCGGAAAATCTACAAACTCTAGAAAGTTTCCGGTATGATCGTCTTCGGCTATCACATATAATCCTTCAAATAGAACAACGTCAATCCCCTCAAGATCTACGATCTCGTCAACCAATTCTTGCTTTTCTTTCCAAACATCCCGGTCATACCTCAACCGTCGTATTTTCTTCTCACCACTTTTGACTCGTCTCATGAAATCTCTAGCCTCATCCAACCGCAACCATCCGGGACCAAACTCCTTTCCTCTATCCGGAGGAGGATGGTAAAAATCGTCCATGCCTATTTCTAAGGCATTCTTCCCATTTCTCTTTAAAGCAATTTTGATCTTTTGAAGGAGCTCGGTTTTTCCCACGCCAGCGGCTCCGCCAAAAGCCGCAACATATGGCACTTCCGGATTTAGTTCTTTTTGTGCATCAGCACCTTCAGCAATACGGTCTGCCAATACAGAAACTGGCGCAAGAGGAAGAGTTACGACGAACTTTGTACCTTTGCCAAGTTCGGATTCAACTTCGATCGTACCGCCGTGGTCTTTGACGGTTAGGAATGCTTCGGTGAGGCCTACGCCGGTGCCGCCGGTTGTGTAGAATGGTTTTTGGATGTTCTTCAGAGTTACCGCATCCATACCGGAACCGTTATCTTCTATCGTTATAACGGCATTACCGGCTTCTTTTTTTACGTCGATATTTACTTTGGCGGCTTTGCCGTTCTTTTGCTCGGCGCATTTATACGCGTTATCGGCGACGTTACAGACTAGAGATATTATGGATATTTTGTTGCCTTTGATATTTATAGGATAGTCAGGAACATTTAAATTGAAATTTTCCCGATAATAGTCCATTGCTGTTACTGTAAGATCATCAAAAAAGCGTGTGAATATTTCATTAAGACTTATATCTTCATCGGGAATCTCGTTCTTTATAATAGAAATCCTATTGCTAAAAGCATCGTTGGCTCCCATAAAATACTTTTTCAGCTTTTCGCAATTTCTTTCTTCCGTATACTTTTTAATGTCGTGTATAATTTCAGGAAGTTCTCCATAATATTGTTGGAATTTATCATACATATCTATAAGGTCTTTCTTCCATAACAGTATTTTTTTCTTGTATACTCAGAATTTTCTTTCGCACGACACTCTTTATAGATACTAAGCATTACATCCTCAACATCCTCTATGCCCCCGATAAATTTTATCACTTTTTCATATTCTGTTCCTTTGGGCATCTTTTTCTTTAAATCCTCGGATACAATAAATAACCTGCCGGGGATAGCCGGCAACCAATTTAACACGTCCGCAACTTTAGCGACACCATGACCATTACTGCCCAAAAACACCAAAACCCGTAACAGATCCTCATTCTCCGGGTCTGAGAGGTCGAGGGGTTCCTGGGTTTCGATCTGATCTTTACACATATATACATTGTCGTTATCGCTTATGGGAATTATAATTTTTGTGGTTTCGCCATTTTCGAATGAATATAGAAGTTTATACTTGTCAGTGGATCCTGTTTCAAAAATGAGTGAAAATTCTTTTATTCTTTCCTTCCCGTCACGAACCTCTTCTATGTTTTCAAGATCAAAGCCGCCGAGAAAGTCTTCGCCGATATAATTCACGAGAAGGTCCTTAAGAGTGTGCTTTGAGATTTGAAGTTCCAGGGCCTGGGCGACAAAGCGGTTAAGCATTTCAAACGCCCAGAGCGCTTGCGAAGGGTTTTCGGATTCATCCGGCATTGTTAGAGGTTCATTTTCTACTACAACACGCTCGCTACCTTTGATAGAAAACTCCGATGGCATATTGTTCTTTGGTATACGCACTTCAGTTTTTGTCCCAGCCTTTAACGGATACCATTTAACCCGACCACCCATTTGACCGATCTGTTTCTTAATGAAATCTACGCCCGTACCCTTACCACCCATATATTCAACTGATCCCCTGTCTCTTGTTACAGGGGATCCATCCCTGAATTCGATCGTCTTCCCGTTATCAATTATGTTGATCACAACTTCGTTACCATCAGTATATACTTCTGTTGTGATCATGCTGTCAAAAATGAAATTACCCCTCTCTTTCATTTTATCTATACATGCGTCATAGGAATTTATCACTATATCCACCAACGCTGTTCCTAAAATGCGCCATCTGGGATCATCGGCAACCTTCACATCATTCGCGCGATAGATCCTTTTAAAAGCGAAATCCTCATCCATTTTTTTCCAGAAAGACTTCTTAGACACCTCCGCAAGATCGTATATATCCGTAGGCTGTATGGAATGCTTAACCATGGACCTGAGTCCATTATACACTTGTGTAGCAGCCTTCTCATCCAGTGATAACCTATATCCGTCGTCTTCGACGACAATAATATCATTTTCATTGAATTTTATTTCTTCGGGCATATTTGCCAATGGTATTCTTACTTCGGTTTTTGTCCCGTCGGATAAAGGAACCCATCTAACAGACTGTGTCGCAATTAATCTCAGTCACGCTCCCCCCGACGTCATTACGAGGAGCGAAGCGACGCGGCAATCTCATAATATCGAATAATTTTATGTGGTTGCTTTGTATATGTTTTTTGCATGACATTTGCGAATTGAC
>JAJRVD010000050.1 GCA_024277375.1 Candidatus Omnitrophota bacterium
ATCGGAAGTGTATCACATTATTTCAGATTTGCAAAAAATATAACCTTAAAAAGATCTTTCGACTTGCTCGTCGTTTCACTCCTCACTCGCTCAAGATGACAGGGGAGCAGAGCTATTCTCTGCGGAGAACTGAACTATTACTACGATTGAGAATGCCTTCGGTAACGAAAAGCAGGAGGATCATAAACGCGCAGAAATATACAAAAGTATCGCCATATACCGTGTAGACAGTACGACCGTAGATCGGCTTGATAATGCCGGTAGCAAAACCACCGACAAAAGTCTCTTTTCCGTCTTTTTCTATCACATCAAATACTCTGCCAGCCGGATCAATAAAACAGGAAATCCCGGTGTTTGCCGCGCGTATGACAGGAACCCTGTTCTCTATTGCCCTGAAAACTGATGCCTGCATATGTTGTCGCGCCGCGGCTGTGTTTCCAAACCACGCGTCATTTGTAATATTTATCAAAAAGTTCGCTCCCCGATTTACAAATTCGCGTGCCAGATACGGAAAAGTGTCCTCAAAACATATTAGAACACCAAATTTATAAAAAGACGTCTGGCGGGTTCTCGCACCATCTTCTGTATCAGAGGACCTTGTTGCCCTTAATGGAAACAGCGTATACTCGTCTCCTGAGGCAAAGTCACCTATCGGCTTATCAATGTAGTTTCTAATAAGTGCGAGAACTTTTTTAAATGGAATATATTCTCCGAAAGGCACAAGATGTGTTTTGTCGTACCGATCCTCTAATTGACCTTTGACTCCAAAAAGAGCGGCACTGTTATAATAGTTACCTCCCTCGGAATATACTATTCCCGACAATATCGGAGTCTTTATTTCAACGGCAAGATCGGCTATTCCGCTGGCGGATGATCGCGCGCCCTCTACAAGGAACGGATAAGCTGTCTCGGGCCATACTACCAGATCAGCTTTATCACTACTTACTCTTCTTGTCAGAGCCCCATAAGTTTCTACTATTTCCTCGGCATGAGACGAATCCCACTTAAACTTTTGGGGGATGTTGCCCTGCACAACACTGATCTTAGCTTCTCCCCGGCTCTTCGAGTTTTCCAGTCTATAAATACCATAGCTACTCGAGGCGAGAATGAACATCAAGGGGACCATCATATAAGAGATCCTCTTTTTAGGCTGGGTAAATGCCGCGAATAACGCGACATTGAACGCCACCAGAAGAAATGAGACGCCGTAAACCCCGGTCATATCAGCTATTTGAACGAGGTTTGTATTTGTATACTGCGAATACCCTAAATACCCCCAGGGAAATCCTGTGAAAATATTACCCCGAATATATTCCAGCACTACCCACACAAACGGCAGAATGAGCACATTCATTGAATACTTAAAAACAATTCTCAAGACCAGACCGAACAGACCATAAAAAACAGCAAGAACAGAGACAAGTACTATCATCCCGGGAACGGAAACCTCCGGAAACCAATACAAAAGAAGCCCGAAAAACACTATCCCTGCCAAATAGGAATACAAAAAAGCTTCGCGTTTTCTTTTCTGAGAGACAATAAAAAGTGGAATAAGGCACACCCATCCTAAAATCGGAATTTCAAAAGGCGGAAATGCTAAAAAACCAAGGATACCGGCAAGAACCGAGAGAAATATGTTTTTTAAACATTTATTCATATTGATTGGATTGCTTCGACGCTACGCTTCTCGCAATCAGGCTGTGTCGTAATTTGTTTTGCTGATGGCCTCATACAACATATTGTAGGGGTTCGATTTATCGAACCCAATATAACGGGCTTGATGAATCAAGCCCCTACATTATGACACAGTCTAAATGCGTAGGGGCCCGCCCTTTTTACTCACTTGCGCCACATGTTCAGGAACCCACAAGGGGTTCCCCTACGCGCCACAACACTTTTTATGCTTCTTTCCGCTTCCACATGGACATGGGTCATTACGCCCGACTTTGGGCTCTTCTCTTTTGTAAGTGCCTTCTTTTTTCTGTTGTTGCCCGGAAGCAAACGCGGGTGCTTCACCGGTATTGTAGACTTCATCCTGACCGCTTGAAGGTGCCCCGAGCGATGAAAATTCTCTATGCTCAAAGGTCTCTTTCGCGGGCTGGAACACCGCTTTTTTATGTTGTTCTTCCGCGGCAGAGATCTTCATTATTCGCTCGGCGACCTGTTCATCTATCTTAAGCATCAGGTCGGCAAACATCCTGAACGCTTCATGCTGAAACTCTACCAGGGGATCTTTCTGGGCATACGCGCGCCAGGATATACCTTCGCGAAGATCGTCTATCTCTCTCAGGTATTCTTTCCAGCTGGAATCTATCACAGAAAGCATAACCATTTTCTCCAGATATCTCATCTTTTCCTTTCCGAGAAGCTTTTCTCTGGCGGTATATCCTTCAATCGCCATATTTGTTACTTCCTCTATGATCTGGGCGGCTTTCTTTCCTTCCAGAGAATCGGGTCTGATGTTTAGCGCGTAATTGTACATAACACCTTTGGCAAAAACTTTGGCATCAGGATTCTCATCCCAACCTTCAAGAAGAGATTCCAATCCCACAGTAAAACATTCGAAAAATTCTTCTTTAAGATCTTTCTCCATCAATATCATGCGTCTTCTTTTGTATATAACTTCCCTCTGCTGATTCATCACGTTATCGTATTTAAGCAGATGTTTTCTTATCTCGAAATTCTGAGTCTCAACCCTTTTCTGAGCCGTACTTATCGCGCGCGTTACCAGAGGGTTCTCGATCACTTCACCCTCTTCCATTCCGAGTCGATCCATTACGGCCTTTATTCTGTCAGATCCGAATATCCTCATCAGGTCATCTTCCAACGAAAGATAAAATCGGCTTGACCCCGGATCCCCCTGCCTTCCCGACCGTCCGCGAAGCTGGTTGTCTATCCTTCTGGACTCATGCCTTTCAGTGCCTATTACATGCAATCCACCCGTTTCTACAACTTTCTCATGCCCTTTTTGAGTTTCTACCTTATATTCCGCGAGATATTTATCAAAAGCTTTTTCTTTGTCAGACGGATTATCCAGATCCAGTTTCGCGATAGCGTCCGCGGCCAGACTTTCGGGATTCCCTCCCAACAAAATATCGGTCCCCCGGCCTGCCATGTTGGTGGCTATAGTAACCCCGCCCAATCTCCCCGCTTGAGCGATAATATGCGCTTCATTCTCGTGGTACTTCGCGTTCAAAACGTTATGTTTTATCCCTTTATGGGCTAATAAACGTCCTAAATGTTCCGACTTTTCTATTGATATTGTTCCGACCAGAACAGGTCTTCCCTTCTGATTCCATTCATAAACTTCATCTACAACCGCGTTAAATTTTTCTTTTTCGGTTTTGTATATACGATCAGGCATATTCAAACGATTCAGGGGCCGGTTTGTAGGCATCTGTAAAACGGGCAAGAGATATATACTTTCAAACTCCATCTCCTCCGTCTTGGCCGTTCCTGTCATACCGGAAAGCTTATCGTACATACGAAAATAATTTTGGAGCGTTATTGTCGCGAGGGTCTGGCTTTCCCTCTGAACCTCAACTCTCTCTTTTGCTTCAATAGCTTCATGAATACCGTCCGAAAAACGACGACCCGGCATCATCCTTCCTGTAAATCCGTCAACTATCACCACTTTATTATCCGTAATGACATAATCAACGTCTTTTTGAAAAAGAACATACGCTTTTAATAATTGTTTAACACTCTCTACTTTTTTCTGTTGTTCCGAATAGGTCGCTATCAACTCTGTCTCACGAGCGGTCTTTTCCTCAGCGGAGATATCCTCATCCGCGAGTTCCGCAAGGCTCGCCTCAATATCTTCCAGCATAAACTCTACGTTAAATCGTTCTTTCAACATCTTTTGCCCGCGGGCGCTGAAAGTCGCTTCGCGCGTTTTTTCATCAAACACATAATAAAGATCTTCAACGATATCATTACGCTCTTTTTCCATAACTTTGCTATCCAGAAGAGACTGTGCCTTATCGAATGAAGCCTTTGCTTCTCTATCTTTGAGGATTATATCCAGGAACTCCCTGTTCTTCGGATCGGCTTTATGCACTAAATAAAGAAGCTGTCCGGGGTCTTCTTCGGCATTATCGCCCGCGCATTTTCTGAATTTTGTGATATATTCGGAAACGAGTTTTCGCTGCGCCCGCACAACTTCCTGTATAAGAGGCCTCATTTGCTCATACGACTCGTTCGTTTCATCCACCGGGCCTGAAATAATGAGAGGCGTACGCGCTTCGTCAACAAGTATGCTATCAACTTCATCAACAATAGCAAAACTCAGCGGTCCCTGGACAATGTCATCCTGCTCCGTAACCATATTGTCTCTAAGGTAATCAAATCCAAACTCATTATTGGTGCCATAAACGATATCGCTCGCATATGCTTTTTTCCGATCCTCCGGGGTCATGTCATGCTGGATAACCCCCACGGAAAATCCAAGAAATTTATAAACTTCGCCCATCCATTCAGAGTCTCTCTTTGCCAGATAATCATTCACGGTTATAATATGAACGCTTTCTCCTAAAAGCGCGTTCAACGAAGCAGGTAATGTAGCCACTAAAGTCTTACCTTCCCCGGTAGTCATTTCAGCGATCTTACCTTGATGCAATACTACGCCGCCTACAAGCTGTACATCAAAATGTCTGAGCCCTATCGCCCTTTTTGAGGCTTCCCTTGTGATCGCGAAAACTTCGGGAAGAAAAGACTCGAATATTTTATTCTTCTCCTCTTTAAGCCGTTTTTTATGTTTATTTTTTTCCGGTTCCGAAGCCGCGGAAGCACTTTCGGAACGCACCTTGTCGATCTCCTCTTTCACCTCGCTATATGCTTTTTTGATCACTTCTTTTATCTCTGAAATTCTTTCTCTTATCTGGTCGTCCGAAAGCGCGGAAACCTCAGGTTCTAAAGCGTTTATCTCCTCAGCAATAGGTTGGATCTTGCTCAGTTCCCGTTCGTTCTGTGTCCCGAAAATATTTTTTAATAACTTATTGATCATGTTTGTTCCTTATTTTTTTGAATAACCATTACTGTCATTCTGATCCCAACGGACGAAGAATCTTAAAATTTCAGATCCTTCGACTCAGTCGCTATCGCTCCTTCGCTCAGGATGCCATTGCTATGGGTTGACTCCACTCATTCAGCCTGTGTCATAATGTAGGGGCTTGATTCATCAAGCCCGTTATATCGGGGTCGATAAATCGAACCCCTACAATATATTGTATGCGGCCACCCGCAAAATGAATTACGACACAGCCTGATTGTTCGCGGGCAAAGCCCGCTCCTACGTTATTCGTCTCGCCCCAGGGGACTGTCCCCTGTATTAATGAATTATTAATTTTTTTTTGCTTTACGTTTCAATTCCTCGACAATAAACTTATCCAGATCCCCGTCCAGAACTTTATCCGCGTTAGAAGTCTCACACTTGGTACGATGGTCTTTTACCATCTTATACGGATGAAGAACATATGAACGTATCTGACTACCCCACTCTATCTTCTTTTTATCCCCGTAAGACTTCATAAGTTCTTCTTCGGCCTTACGCCGTTCATCTTCATACATTCGGGCTTTCAATATTTTAAGTGCCCTGGCCTTGTTCTTATGCTGTGACCTCTCGTTCTGACACTGGGCGACAATACCCGTCGGGATATGTGTGATACGCACCGCCGAATCCGTTACGTTCACATGTTGTCCACCGGCGCCGCTCGAACGATACGTATCGACCCTCAGATCGTTCTCGTCTATAGTTATACTTATGTCCTTGTCTATCTCGGGAATTACGTCGACCGACGCGAACGATGTATGACGCCTTTTATTAGAATCAAAAGGAGATATGCGTACCAATCGATGTACCCCGGTCTCAGTCTTCAAATAACCGAAAGCATAACTACCTCTGACGATAAAAGTAGCGCTTTTCAGGCCCGCTTCCTCTCCCGAGAGACTATCAATGATCTCTACCGAGTGGGCATGCTCCTCCGCCCAACGTTGATACATCCTAAAGAGCATTGATGCCCAATCACAGGATTCTGTACCACCCGCGCCGGCGTTAATGCTAAGTATGGCGCTACATCTATCAACCTTATCGCCTAAAAGACATTTAGATTCCAGTTTTTCCATCTCGGGCTGAATATCTTCAAGCTCACCGAGGAGACTTTCCAGAGAGCTGGTATCATCATCTTCCACTATTTCAGAAAGCTCTTTGATGGAATCATGTTTATCTTTGATCTCTAAATATGGCCCCACTATGGATCTGAGTTGTTTAAGCTCCCTGGATAGAGAATCCGCTTTTTCCTGATTCTTCCAGATATCGGGGGAATTAAGCTCCGCTTCTAATTCTTTTATTTTCCCGGTTGTCTTATCCAGGTCAAAGATACTCCTTAAGTTCTTCGAACTTGGAGTCCATCATCTCTATAGCTTTTTGCAATTGTTCCAACATATCCTTACCTCCGTTAGCAGGCATTATAACAGTTGTGGCGACGTATTGCAATACGCCCCTAATCCACCCTTGTCATGATGTAGGGGCTTGATTTATCAAGCCCGAAACAAATTTACCGGGTTTGATAAATCGAACCCCTACAATATATCGTACGCAGCCATACTCGGAACGAATTACAACAGGGACCGAATGACGAAAATTTCATTGTGCGGAATTCTTAAAGTGATTCACTATCGCCCGCGCCGTGCGCTTATTTACCCCTACTTTCCGCAAGTCCTCAGTTGTCGCCTTATCGATCCTGTCCTTACTACCGAATTTCTCTAAAAGAAGCTTCTCGTATACCGGACCTACACCTTTTATCTTCACCAACTCTGTATCGAATTTGTCCTTCCGACGCAAACTTCTATGGTACGTTACCGCGAAACGATGAGCCTCATCTCTTATTCGCTGTATCAGCAACAACAATCTTGACCCAGGCGAAAGCTTTATGGGGTGCTGTCTCAGCTTGGTATAAAGATGATTATATTCTTTCGCGATACTGACAACCGGAACATCCCGAAGCCCCAGTTCCCTGAGTTCACTGATAGCCACTGAAAGGTGGCCCCGTCCACCGTCGATCAAAACTACATCCGGCATAGACTTACCCTCGGCGATCGATCTGGAGTAACGCCTTTTAACTACTTCGCGTATCATCGAATAATCATCAATACCTGCTGCCATCCGTATCCGGAACTTACGATATTCCGACTTACGCGGCACGCCGGCTACAAATTTTACCATCGACCCGACGGCCTGTTGTCCGGATATATTAGAAATGTCGAAACATTCTATTACCATCGGAGTTTTAGAGAGCCCCAGCGCGTGCTGCAGCTCATCAAGCTCACCGTAGACAGGGTACCGCGCCCGATCGTGAAACTGCCTGACCGCCGTAAGGGCTTCTATTTTCTTCTTTACAGAAATAGACTTCTCAAATTTTTGAACGCTCGAAAAATACTTCATCTGTTTTTCGAGCGACGACAAAAGATCATCTTTTTTTCCCTCAAGAAATTTCTTTAACTGCTCCACAATGTCGCGGTATTCTTTGTCGGATATTTTTCTTTCACATGGCCCCGTGCACTGGTCAATATGATATTCCAGACATACGGTTTTCGGAATACGCACGCACGTTCGAAGAGGAAAGACCTTTTTCATAAAAGATAGCGCTTCCTTTAATAGTTTCACATTAACATACGGTCCGTAATACAACGCCCCGTCATTAGTTCTCCTCCGCGTCATAAAAAGACGTGGGTATTTATCGCCGATGGTGAGCTTAAGAAAAGGATAAGACTTGTCATCTTTTAACTCAATATTAAACTTTGGAGAATGGTCTTTTATAAGACCTGCTTCGAATATGAGAGCCTCCGACTCCGAAGAAGTCCGGATGAACTTGATATCCCGTACCTCACCGACCAATAGTTCCAACCGGCTATCTCTGGCTCGTCCAACTCTAAAATAAGATGATACACGTTGCCGAAGCCTCCGCGCTTTACCAACGTATATTATTTTTTTCTTAGAATCCAGGAACTTATAGACCCCGGAAGTATTTGGAAGGCTCTTGACCTTAGACGCTATATTTTTTCTCATTCTTTTCCAAAACAAGCCCAACGATTTTTCTTGCCGCTTCCACTTTTGTTATATACGCCGCCACAAGATACACGATACAGCTTCCGAAAACTATACCGATCAGAACAAAAATGTCATGCGTTTTTGATGGATTTGGAGAATACAGAAATAAACGATACGTGACAAATGTAAAGACACCCATTATCACGGATGAAATACATACCCTCATAAAGGACAAAGTGATCCGTTTGATGCCTATATCGCCAATACGTCTGGAAAGAATAACATACAAAATGATCAAGTTTCCCGTAGCGGCTATCGAGGTTGCCAACGCCAGCCCCCCGATCTTAAGCGGCCACATAAGTATCAAATTTAAAACAAGGTTAACCCCAAGCGATATAGCCGCCGTTTTGGCGGGGGTTCGCGTATCCCCCATGGAATAATACGCCCCCACAAGTATCTTTATTCCGGCAAACGATAAAAGCCCCAGAGAATAAAAAATAAGCACGCTGGTTGTTATGTTCGTAGAATACGCCGTAAACTCTCCTCTTTGAAAAAGTATCCGGACGATAGGTCTGGCAAGCACCAAAAATCCTACAGTGGCAGGTATCATTACCGTGGATATATTCCGCAAAGAGAACGCGACAGTATTCTTAAATTTTTCCATATCGTTCGACGCTACCTCTTTACTCATCTTCGGAAGAGCCGCTGTCGCGAGCGCGATCCCGAAAACGGCAAGTGGAAGCTGTGTCAACCTGATCGAATAATACATGGCGGCTACTCCGCCATTACCGACTATCCACGCTAAAGACGCGAGAACCGTATCCATAAGAACACTGAGCTGATATACCGCGGTGCCAAGCATCCGGGGGAAAAGCAGTTTTCCTATTCTCTTCACTATAGGATGCGTTATCTTAAATTTTTCTTTAAATCTAAAACCATTTTTCACAAGTGGACGGATCTGCACTAATACTTCAAAGAATCCTCCGACTAATACCCCGATAGCCATACCTCTGACCCCGATAACAGGGCATAGCATCGTAATAGCGGATATCAGAGTAATATTAAGAACCACCGGAGAAAAAGCGGGTGCGGCAAAAGAGTGGAACGAATTAAGAACACCTTTACTGTAAGCCACCATTCCAAGAAGCAAAATATATGGGAAAACTATACGTGTAAGAGCAACTGTCGCTTCAAATTTTTGCGCGTCCCGGATAAAGCCGGGAGCAATGACCCTGACCAGAAAAGGGGCAAAAACAACACCTGCCGCCGACAATACTACAAGCACAACAAGCATTAGATTCAAGATAACCCTGGCTACTTCCCAGTACTCTTCTTTAGACCGGGTATGTTGATATTCGGTAAGTATAGGAACTAACGCGGCATCCGTAGCACCCTCTCCAACCATATCTCTGAGCATGTTTGGAAGACGAAACGCTACTACAAAGGCCTGCGCGAAGATACCCGTTCCGAACATTTTAGCGAAAAGAATGTCCCTGATAAACCCCAGAATACGGCTTGTGGTAGTCGCGAAACTTATTATACCTGTTGATTTTAGGAGTTTTTTATTAGTCATGATCCGTCGCTCGTGATTCATAGGAGCGGCCTCCGGCCGCGAACTTATAGCTGTAATATGATAACATAACTTAGTGCTTCTGTCATGCGTATAAAGGCAAAAAAACTACCTTGACAAAACCTGCCGGCTATGCTAAATTGTCCGTCTAAGTTGAATGAGCCCCATAACTTATGGCAGTGCAACAATATAAGTTATATGGGCGAATTTAATCCTGAGCGAGGGAGCAATAGCGACCGAGTCGAAGGATCTTATTTTAGATTCTTCGCTACGCGCAAAATGATAGTAATAGAAGTAATTAACTAGGGAGAAATACAAAATGCCAAACAAGAAATCTGCTTTTAAGAGATTAAGACAGGACAAGAAAAAACACATTAGCAACAAAGCGGTCATATCAGAGCTTCGCACTATCGCTAAAAAAACAAGGGCTTTAATTACCGCCAGCGATTCTGATGGGGCAAACGCAATGCTCAGGCAACTGGAATCTAAACTGGACAAAGCCGCTAAAAGCAACATCATCAAGAAAAACACCGCGTCACGCCGCATTTCCAGAATAAAAACACAGTGCGCAAAAACTAAAGCCGCTAAAGATTCTAAGTAAATAAAAATAGGGACGTCAAAAAAAGGGACGAAGCTCTTTTATTCCAAGACTCCGTCCCTTTTTTATTCTCCATCCTTTTATATTTAATAGGCTTGCGCAAAACGCTGTTTTTTTCGATCAGACTGTGTCATAATGTAAGGGCTTGATTCATCAAGCCCGTTATATCGGGTTCGATGAATCGAACCCCTACATGCGGCCATTCGCGAAACAAATTACGGTACAGCCTGAATGACGAGAATTCCATTTTGCACAAGTCTTTTATATTGTAATAGTTCAGTTCTCCGCAGAGAATTATCCCAACATATGTCATTCTGAGCGAGGGCACGAAGTGACCGAGTCGAAGAATCTGCTATGTCGTCGGCTTATTTTTAAGGAGGAGCAGCTAAAATTTC
>JAJRVD010000051.1 GCA_024277375.1 Candidatus Omnitrophota bacterium
CAAAGGAAGCATCCTTAAGGGCCTTGAAGCTTCAGGCGTTACATATTACGACCAACCCTTGCATCATATGCCTTTCGGTTTTCCCACGGCAATTATGCTATCACATAAGATCTTCGCGCAAGGCCCATCGTACAACATGCTCGCGATCAATGATGTGAAGATCATTCGGGAAGCACCTCCGGGTGTTGGTCTAAAAAATTTCCGATTTGATCCCGCGATCGCCGGCAAACAATTTTACTCTATTATTATCCCTCTATTCTTTAGTTTGCTCCTCGTCTCACTGGTATATTTTTTAGCAAAAGTACTTTTTAAAAACGATCCGTTGGCACTTACCGCCATGTTCCTGATGGCAATATCCCCTATCGACATACTGACCGCTCAGAAAATATGGGCGGATGACATGACTTCCGCGTTAGTAGCGCTGGCGGTTCTCTTCTACGTAATATCGCTCGAGAAAAAGATACCCCTTCTGGCTCTTGCCGGAGGCATAGCCTGCGGAATAAGCGCTATTACCAAACAAACCGGCGCGTTTCTCGTTCCCATTATCATCATTTGGCATTTCGCGGCGAACGTAGATAGATTAAGAAAAAAAGAAACTTTCCTGAGCGTAATATTCGATAAGAATCTCCTTTTATTCGGACTGGGAGTTTTCCTGGGGGCGGGATATTGGTTCATCAAGGTCTATTCCATTTACGGCAACCCTGTATACCAACCGCATCAGGAAGGAATCGTCACCGCGGCTAAAACAAATTGGTTCAAAACAGTTGGCCGCAGACCACGGCACATATACACAACAGGTATACCCTTCCAAAACCCATTATTCGCCTTGGCCTATATCTCTCCACTCTGGCTCTGGCTGGATAAATCCCGTTCAAAGAAAACGTTGCTTCTGATCATATGGATAACTCTGTTTTTGTTTATTTTCCAGGGATACCTCGGAGGCGCGGGAAAAGAACACCGGTATATGTTACCGGCATATCCGGCTTTCGCGATCCTTGGCGCATATATCGCTAGTCAAATACGGATATTTTTGGATAAACGTATTGGTTTTCATATTGGAAGTATTTTATTGGTCTCAGCCTTAATAGCGTCGGCCTGCTGGGGCATACCAATGGCCTACGAAACCCTCTTCAGTAATAGCGCCCTGATCATGAAACCGTTCTAGCGTTTGCTTAGGGGTCAGGCCTTACATGTCGGCAGTCAACTCGTAAGGCCTGACCCCATCGACGCTTTGTGTTTATTGCGTTAATAGCATTTATTGTTTTTCAGCAGAATAGGGGCGTATTGCAATACGCCCCTACGTTTTCATATGGGTTATTTTTGTCCAGATCTTTACACCTATCATTACCGCGGCGATAAAACTGACCTCCAACTTCCGATGCCATCCTTTAACGACCTCGCCCTTCCAGATCTGAGTATAATGAAATTTTATGGTTTCGGACAAGCTCACAACAGCTGGCTGGGGTCCACAATTACCTTTCGCTCTGTTCAAGATAATATTCCCCAACGTTATTCTTTTCGTTTTCCTGTAAAGCTCTAGAAATGAATGTGTAGCGGGATGCAAAACACGAACATTATCAGCATAGGCCTGCTTATAACCCGCGGCAAAGACCCTCTCTCCCCATTCGGCGTCTTCTCCTGAAGCTGTTTTAAATAAAGTACTGTTGAAAACCCCGACCTTATCGATAACCTCCCGGGAAGTAAATAGATTCGCTGTCGCGCCGAACCTATATTTCTCTACATACCTCTTTTGCCCAAGATAAGAAACCGTGTCATAAAGTTCAACACTGGTAGCGCGTTCCGAATCCTTGTAATACAATTCGATCTTTCCGGCAACAAGTCCGCACTTTGGAAGAGATGAAAGCCTTGAAACCCCGCGAGCGACCCAATCCTTGGCAGGGCTGCAATCAGAATCCGTAAACGCTAACACTTTACCTCTAGCCGCACCGATCCCGGCATTCCTAGCGGCAGCCGGTCCGGGCATAGGTTCCAAAACATATCGGGCACATTTAAACTTCTCTGCTAACCCTTTTATGTCCTCGCTAGAAGCATTATCGACAACAACCACTTCATACATATCTTGCGGATACTCTTGTTCGCGTAGCGCGGTAAGACACCTTGACAGACGTTCACAGTCATTCAAAACAGGAATGATCACAGATACAAATGGAAGTGCCATTAAGTTAATCCTTTTTTAGATCAAATATCTGACAGAGACGATCGGTGTTTATTGACAACTTGTGATCAAATAACTGTCTCTTATACATAAGATACAAAAAATTTAGCGCTCTCTTTTGCTCCCGGTCACTCAGCCCGCCATTTTTAAGCAAATGGTCAAGCGTAGCGGCCAATGCCGCGGGGTGGCCCAAGTCTACTGTAAAACCTTTATTCCCATAAAAAGCATTGCCGCAAACCATGACCGGTTTACCCAATATACACATCTCTAATCCCGCTTGTGAGTTGATAGTAACACCCGCGTCCGCCATCCCCATCAATGTATATGTGTTATACTCGGGGTTCTCCGCTATTTTTACGTTCGGGAAACGGTCTATTCCTCTTTCGATCAAACTCCTGTATGTTGACCTATCATAAGGCTTTCCGCCCGGGGCTTTACCGTTAAATTCTTTCGGATGCAATCGAACGATAAGCACTGTTTTCTCCATTGCCCCCACACACCTCGCTACATCCTCTATCATATCCACAGGATCTTTATACAGCGGAGAATCAAGAGTAATAGACGCGTCTGTCCTTACCTGCCCCAAGAGAAGTACAGTCTTGTGGCCCGGGGGAAGCTCCAACGCTTTTTTTATATCCTCCGCCGAATCTATACCGCCTGTTCTATGCTCGGCTGATTTTTGCGTTAACTTCTTTTGCCAGAGATCA
>JAJRVD010000052.1 GCA_024277375.1 Candidatus Omnitrophota bacterium
GATTCATACATGGTAGGAGCACTCGCGCGAACGAATATCAATTTTGATCAGTTGAATGACGAGGCCAAAGGTGTAGCGGATGCTCTCGGATACAAAGTTCCGTGTTATAACCCGTATATGAATACTGTCGCGCAGGTCATATAGATGGCACATTGTACGTATGACGCTATACGTATAATTGATAAGTTTCTCGCCGATCGTGTTGATTATGATGATACTGTAACATCGTGGCCGACGAAAGATGAACTGCCGACATTCAAAGTAAAAGCCGGTACGGGTGTGGGGCTTGTAGAAGTGCCGCGTGGTACCCTGGTGCATGAATATACGATCAATGATAAAGGAATCGTTGAGAACGCTAACTGTTGTATTCCGACAAACCAGAACCTGTCTAATATAGATCTGGACATGAAAAAGCTTATTCCGGAAGTTCTGGATAAGACGAAAGAAGAGATAACGCTTCTTTCGGAGATGTTAGTGCGCGCGTATGATCCGTGCATTTCATGTTCCGCGCATATGTTGAAAGTGGAATTTGCATAAACTAGACGCGCATCAAACCCTGTCATTCAGACTGTGTCATAATGTAGGGGCTTGATTCATCAAGCCCGTTATATCGGGTTCGATAAATCGAACCCCTACAACATATTGTACGCGGCCATCCGCCAACATATTGTACGCGGCCATCCGCCAACATATTGTATGCGGCCATCCGCGAAACGAATTACGACACAGCCCGATTGCAAGGAGGAACGAACGAAGTGAATGACGACGAAGCAATCTCTATAGCCAAAAAAACTTTAATCGTCGGCATCGGTTATATCCTATGCGGGGATGATGGCCTGGGCGTGAGGGTAATAGACGAACTTGAAAAAGAAAGCCTTCCTGAGAATGTAAGGCTTCATTCCGGTGACGTATCGGGCCTGGATCTTTTGAAAGTGTTCCCGGGACACGAAAAGATAATTATTGTTGACGCTTCTGATATGAATGAAACACCCGGGACAATAAAAGTTTTTACGCCCGGAGAAATAAAGAAAGCTGACTTTAAGGATCAGTTCTCGACTCACGGCATGGCGCTTATTGAAACATTAACTCTTGCCGAGAAGCTGGGTTTAAAATGCGAGATACAAATAGTAGGGATACAACCCGAGGCAACCTTTTTCAGCCTGGAAATGTCAGAATTAGCAAAAAATAAAATACCAGAAGTGATTGAAACGGTTAAGAGGTTGTGTGTGTAGCAGTGGAGTCCGGGGAAGTTTGTTGGATCGTATCGATAGATAAGGATCCTGCAAAATGGAACTTTCGTCATTCGGGCTGTGTCGTAATTCGTTTCGCGGATGGCCGCATACAATATGTTGGCGGATGGCCGCATACAATATGTTGGCGGATGGCCGCATACAATATGTTGGCGGATGGCCGCATACAATATGTTGTAGGGGTTCGATTTATCGAACCCGATATAACGGACTTGATAAGTCAAGTCCCCACATGATGACACAGTCTGATTAAAAAAAACAGCGTTTTGCATGAGTCTGTTCAACAATTGAAAGGGAGGAAAAATGCATATACCAACAACAATGTTAAATGGGGCGGTTTGTCCGGTCACTCTTGCGGTGGGAGCTTCGGGAGTGGGGTGTGCGGCGTATTATGCGCGTAAGATCGGGAAGAAAATTTCATCTATCAGATTTGCGGCAATAACTGCTCTTATCTTCGCATTGCAGATGCTTAACTATCCGGTGCAAAATGGGACATCAGGACATTTGATAGGGGCGGCGATCGGAGTGGCGTTTTTGGGAATACCATTCGCGGTATTATCCATGTCGATCGTATTGGCGGTTCAGGCGATATTTTTTGGTGATGGCGGAGTAAACGCGTTGGGAGCTAATATTTTAAACATGGCGTTAATCGGGGTCGGCTTGGCAGGTTTTGTTTATGAACGCGTAAAAGCAAAAGGTTTTGGGGAAAACTCGGCGTTAGCGGTTGCCGGGTTCTTGTCTGTAATGGCAAGCGCGTTCGCTTGTTCTGTAGAGATCTCTCTTTCTGGAGTAGCAGAGTTTGGTAAAGTCATTCCTGCAATGATGTCAGTGCACACACTTATCGGTGTGGGCGAAGCGATATTGACCGTCGTGGTGGTTGCGGCCGTAAACGCTTACGGTTTTTCCCGGAAAGCTAATGAGATCCGGTTTGCGGTCGGAGCATTTGGCTTGGCATTGCTTGCGGTTTTGATCAGTCCTTTTGCCAGTGGTTTTCCGGATGGGTTAGAGTGGGTAGCAGGAAAACTAGCATTTGTAGAACTCGGAGGGCGTACATTTTTCACGATATTTCCGGATTATAGAGTATTCTTTGTCGGCAATGCCGGTCTTTCGACGATAATAGCAGGAATAGCAGGAATAGCTATTGTTTTTAGCTGTACGTTTGCTACAGGTAAGGTCTTAAGAAAAGAGCGTTTCGAGGTTTTATAAAAGCGAAGCGATTTGTTCCTTATGATAGTGTAACATATTGTGGGCACTTTCGAAGTGTCATCCTGAGCGAGGGCGAAGCCCGAGTCGAAGGATCTGGCATAAGGTCTTTGAAAAAATAAAAAAATGGCATACCCTAATGGTTGTTATTGTTGAAGTAAGAACC